>CAIKBP010000019.1 GCA_903825695.1 uncultured Verrucomicrobiota bacterium | reverse complement strand
CTAAGGTAGCGAAATTCCTTGTCGGGTAAGTTCCGACCTGCACGAATCTTGTAACAAAAGAGCAACTGTCTCGGAGAGAGGCTCGGCGAAACTGTAGTGGCGGTGAAGATGCCGCCTACCCGCAGTAGGACGGAAAGACCCCATGCACCTTTACTGTAAGCTGATATTGGACTTTGGTGTGTGATACGTAGCGTAGGTGGGAGCCATCGAAACCCTGATCTCGGTCGGGGTGGAGGCGCCAATGAAACACCACTTTTCGCTTATTAAGGTTCTAACCTCGTGCCGTTATCCGGCCGAGGGACCGTGTCAGCAGGTCAGTTTGACTGGGGCGGTTTCCTCCCAAAGAGTAACGGAGGAGCACAAAGCTTGGCTCAGCTTGGTTGGCAATCAAGCGTTGAGCGTATGGGTAGAAGCCAGGCTAACTGTGAGACTTACAAGTCGATCAGATGCGAAAGCAGGTCCAAGTGATCCGGCGGTGGAATGTGGAATCGCCGTCGCTCATCGGACAAAAGGTACGCTGGGGATAACAGGCTTATCGGGTCCAAGAGTTCACATCGACGACCCGGTTTGGCACCTCGATGTCGACTCATCGCATCCTGGGGCTGGAGAAGGTCCCAAGGGTCCGGCTGTTCGCCGGTTAAAGCGGTACGCGAGCTGGGTTCAGAACGTCGTGAGACAGTTCGGTCCTTATCCACTGTGGGCGCAGCAGACGTGAGGGATTTGTTCCTTAGTACGAGAGGACCGGGAACAACGCACCTCCAGTATTCCGGTTGTCATGTCAATGGCAGCGCCGGGTAGCTGTGTGCGGAAACGATAAGCGCTGAAAGCATCTAAGCGCCAAGCGCCTCCCAAGATTACGTCTGACGGTCGCAAGACCCTAAAGGCTCGAGGTAGACTACCTCGTTGATAGGCCAGGTGTGTAAAGCCAGTAATGGCAAAGCTGACTGGTACTAATCAGCCGTGAGGCTTGATCACTTAAATTTCCCTTTATTGGGGAACAAGTGATTTTCAAACCTGCCCTGAAGAAATTCGGGGCCAGCCTATCTGTAGGCTTGCCGCTCCTGTATGCAATTGTCAGAGAATCTTGTTCTTTCAAAGCGAATGCTGTCATTCTGAGCGGAGCGAAGAATCTCTCCGCTCGTTGGAAGTTCAATGTTCAGGTGTTCGCCCGATTTCCCGGTGGCTTTGCCGCAGTGGTCCCACCCGTTCCCATCTCGAACACGGCCGTGAAACGCTGCAGGGCCGATGGTAGTGCCTGTATAGCTTGCGCGAGAGTAGGTCGCTGCCGGGGTAAATTTAAAGCCCGCACGCAGAAATGTGTGCGGGCTTTTTCTTTCCCGACTGTCAGCACCATGAGCTTGTGGAGGGGCGTGAGACAGGCCGTGTCCAGTCACGCTGGCCTGATCCGCCACTTTCGCGTTGACCAACTGGCTAATAACCGTTGGAATGCCGGCGTGATTCGTCCACAGACACGTTTGGGCAACTTGACCCTCGGCGCCGCACCGAAGGTCGTCGGCACGGTTTCACGGGCCGACGCCCTCGCGAAACTCGCGGGTGCTGGTACGCACGATTGCGATATCATCGAAGTCCGCCTCGACCTCATCGGCGCAGACGCGCCCGGCTGGCTGGAACAAGCCAAGGCGATCGAAGCCCAGGGTTCACCGGTCATCGTCACAATCCGTCTTGCCAATGAAGGCGGTAAATGGACGCAGCCCGATGAAGCGCGCCTCCCTCTTTTCCAAACCGCGCTGGAACACCTCTCCGCCGCCGACATCGAGTTCTGCAGCCCGTTGCTGGGAAAAGTCTCTGCTCTTGCAGCGCAGCGTCAGAAAGCGCTGATCGTATCCTGCCACGATTTCCAGAAAACGCCGGCGGCGGACGAACTCCGTCGGGTGATTCGCAAGGCATCCGACTGTGGCACCATCGTCAAGATCGCCACGCTGGTCCAAACAGACGCCGATGTTACCACGCTGCGCGAGTTGCTCACCGAGAAGAGCTTGGTCCCAATCTGCTTGCTCGGCATGGGCTCGCCCGCCAACGACTCTCAGGCGGGCAAGCTCGGTCCGCAGACGCGTGTTCTTTTTCCAAAACTCGGCTCGTGTCTCACGTACGGCTACCTAGATACGCCTGTCGCGCCGGGACAAGTTCATGCGCGCGAGCTGATGCAACAACTTCGATCGCGCTAACTTTCCCGGTGATTCAAGGTTGACAAGCCTAGGCGCACCGGGTTGTATTTAAGGCAATTCCTATGGCTTCCACTCTTACAGGTGCGCCGCAACGGGTGCGCGTCGAACTTGGCGAGCGCAGCTACGACATTATAATCGGCACAGGGCTGCTCGCGCGGGCTGCAGAGTTGTTCAAGCCGTTGAAGCTGGGCAAGCGCGGCGTGATCGTCACAGATTCGAACGTCGGGCCGTTGTACGACGCGGCTTTGCAGCAGGCGTTGCGCGCTGGCGGCATTGAGACGGAGATTCTGGACGTGCCTGCTGGTGAGCCATCGAAATCATTGCGTCAAGCCAATCGTCTTCTGGAACATTTGCCGTCGCTCGGACTGGACCGTCGCTCCTTTGTGGTCGCGCTCGGTGGCGGCGTGGTCGGCGACCTGGCAGGGTTCATTGCTGCAACCTATCTGCGCGGGATTACATTCGTGCAGGTGCCGACGACATTGCTGGCATTAGTGGACAGCTCGGTCGGCGGGAAAGTCGGGGTGAATCTGCCGCAAGGGAAGAACCTCGTGGGGTCGTTCTACCAGCCGCGACTGGTGCTGGCGGACGTTGACACATTGAAGAGCCTTCCCGAACGCGAATTGCGGTCTGGGTTTGCTGAGGTCATCAAATATGGCGCGGTCCGGGACGCAAAGTTCTTTGCGTGGCTGGAACGCGAATATCAGCGGGTGCTGCGCCGAGAACCAGATGCGGTGGCGCATGCGGTTCGGTGTTGCTGCGAAATCAAGGCGGACATCGTTAGTAAAGACGAACATGAGTCGGGATTGCGGGCGATTTTGAATTTTGGGCACACGGTCGGCCACGCGATGGAAGCGCTCGTTGATTACGAGGGCTTGTTGCACGGTGAGGCCATTTCGATGGGAATGTGTTTTGCGAGCAAGTTGTCAGTAAAACTGGCGGGGTTGAGCGAGGCGGAGTCGAAACGGCTGTGCGCGTTGCTGGAAGCGAGCGGGTTGTCTACGCGTCCGACGGAGAAATTCGACATGAACCGGCTGTTGGAAGCCATGCGTCTGGACAAGAAGGCGCGCAACGGGAAGCTGCGATTCGTATTGTTGAAGCGGCTCGGCGAAGCCGTGGTCTCGGAAGCCGTGACCGACGCTGATATCGAGGAGGTTTTCAATGTCTGCTGTAGATGAAACCATTGTGCGGGAGTATTTCGAGGCGCACGGTTTTCTCGTGTGCCAACGCCGCAAGTACATCGTGCAAGCGCGCCAGAGAACGGCAGACGAGGAGATTGACCTGATTGTGCTCAACCCGCGCGCGGCGTCGCCGGGCGCCGGAGTGCCTGCCGATTTTGAAATCACGTCGAACTCCTTGAAACAAGTGGCGCGGGCTATTGTAGCAGTGAAAGGCTGGCACACAGAGGTGTTCGCGCCGAGCGTGCTGGCGCATCAGCCGAAGATTTTCCGATTCGTCGAGAACCGGGCGGTTGAAGAGGCGGCGCGACTGGTCGGCACGGAGGGCTTGTTGAAAATCCTTATCGTGCCGGGGCTGCCGCGCGACGCCAAATCGCGGGAGCGCAGCATCGAGGTACTCAGGGCGAAGGGTGTGGATGGTGTGATCTCGTTCCGCTCGATTCTGAGGGAACTGATCGCGCGCGTGGCCACGAACCGCAACTACGTGAAATCGGACCTGCTTCAAACATTGCGGCTGTTGAAGAACTACGATTTGATCAAGGAACCGCAGATGGAGCTGAAACTGCGGACGAGGAACAGGAAGCGTTAAAACCGTTAAAAGGTTGAAGAACACATCAATTGCCGGAACGTTATTGCACGCGGGTTTTGACGGTTTTAATAGCTTTAACCGTTTCAAACGTTTTCTCCCATGACGCCCCGCGAAGCTTACATCGCGCTGAACATGGTGCCGAATGTCGGTCCTGTGCGGGTGCGGGCATTACTCGATAAGTTCGGCCAACCGGAGGCAATCCTGTCGGCACGCCGGGACGAATTGCTGCACGTGGAAAATATCGGCCCGGAGGTTGCCCAGAGCATCGTCAACTGGCGTCAGCACGCCGATCTCGATGCCGAGCTGGCGCGGATCGAAAAGGCGGGTGTGCTCGTCGTCACGCGCGATGATGCCGAATACCCGAAACGGTTGCGTGAGATTTATGATCCGCCACTGGTGTTGTATGTTCGCGGGTCACTTGGCGAAGGCGATCCGCATGCCGTTGCGATTGTTGGTTCGCGCCGTACAACGTTGTACGGACAAGAGATGGCGCGAAAACTGGCGTATCAACTGGCACGGGCGGGCCTGACTGTGGTTAGCGGGGCGGCGCGTGGAATCGACACGTGCGCGCACAGGGGCGCATTGCAGGCCAAGGGCCGCACTGTGGCGGTGCTCGGCTGCGGCGTTGACGTCGCTTATCCGCCGGAGAACAAAGGGTTACTCGAACAAATCGCGGCGAAAGGCGGTGCGGTGATCAGCGAGTTTCCGTTGGGGACAAAACCCGATCGCCAGAGTTTTCCGATGCGCAACCGCGTTATCAGTGGCATCTCGCTTGGGGTGGTGGTGGCCGAGGCCAATGCGCGGAGTGGTGCGTTGATAACGGCGAGCTTTGCGGCAGAGCAGGGACGGCAGGTGTTCGCGGTGCCGGGCCGTGCTGACTCGGCGTTATCGAAAGGTTCAAACCACCTCATCAAAGACGGCGCAAAACTGACCGAGGACGTCGAGGACATTTTGTCGGAGTTCGAGTATTTGTTCCCGAATATGAGGAAAGCGGAACAGACGGCGGCATCGGGCGACAGCGAGCATGGGGCGGCCGGCATCTTGAAGTTTTCAGAGGCGGAACAGAAGGTTTTGACGGCGATTGGCGATGAAGAAGTGGTTATGGATGATATTATCCGGCGCAGCGGTTTGACATCCGCATGCGTTTCGGCCACGTTGCTGGCACTCGAGATGAAACGGGTCGTGAAACAATTGCCGGGGAAAGTGTTCGCCAGGTCTATTGGCGCTCAAGAGTGATCCATGGGGAAATCGCTGATCATAACCGAGAAACCGAGCGTGGCGCAGGATATCGCCAGGGTGCTCGGCGGTTTCAAGAAGACGAAGGAATACTTCGAGAGCAAAGAGTATCTGCTTTCGTGGGCCATTGGACATTTGTTCGAGTTGGCCGTGCCCGAGTCCATGAAAGAACAGGACAAGTGGGCGCTCAACAAATTGCCGATAATGCCGCTGCAATTCGACCTGAATCCGCAGAAGACCGCGGGTCGCGTGAAGGTTCTCACGAAGCTGCTCGCCAGTAAAGAAGTCGGCGAGGTCATCAACGCTTGTGACGCCGGTCGCGAAGGCGAACTCATATTTCGTTACATCTACCAGTATGCAAAATCCGATAAACCAATCCGCCGTCTTTGGCTGCAATCCATGACGGCCGATGCGGTTCGGGACAGCTTCGAGCGCCTGCGCACCGATGTGGAAATGCGGCCACTCGCAGAGGCTGCTCGCTGTCGCAACGAAGCGGACTGGCTCATCGGGATCAACGCCACCCGCGCCTTCACGTTGCGGCTGATCGGCGGCAAGGGCAGTACGGTCACCTCGCTTGGTCGCGTGCAGACGCCAACGCTGGCAATCATCGTTAATCGCGAGAAGAAGATTGAGAGTTTTAAGCCCCGCGATTTGTGCGAGGTGTTCGCCGGTTTCCGCGTTACGGCCGGCGCATACGATGGGCGCTGGTTCGACGAAGCCTTCAAGAAAGAGGAGGCGGAACTTGATCGCACGCGGCGGCTGCTCGCGCGCCTCCGGTTAAACCTCGATGACGCCGAACAGCGGCTTGGCGAGGAACGGGGTTCGTTGTGGGATGAACATCGCAGCGCGGCGCGTCTGTGGCATCGCGAGATCGCCGACGCCATCAAGAACAAGTGCACCGGCAAACAGGGGGTCGTTGAAGTCGAGGAAAAGAAGCCGACCACGCAGGTGCCGCCACTGCTTTACGATCTCACCGCGCTCCAGCGCGAAGCGAACAACCGGTTCAGTTTTTCTGCACGTCGCACCCTGCAAATCGCGCAGGCGCTTTATGAAAGGCACAAGGCGATTACCTATCCGCGCACGGACGCGCGTTGTTTGCCGGAAGATTATGTGCCGACTGTGAAGAAGGCGCTCAAGGCGCTTGGCGCATCGGCGCTCGGCGTGTTTGCGGCGAAAGTGCTCGCCCAAGATTGGGTGAGACCGAACAAACGCATCTTCAACAACTTAAAGGTGAGTGATCACTTCGCGATCATTCCCACCGCCAACCCGCCTTCCGGCCTGGATGGCGATGAGCAGGCGATTTACGATATGGTCGCCAAGCGTTTCATCGCGATCTTTTATCCAGCAGCGCAATTTGAGGTGACCACACGGATCACGCGCGTCGAAGACGAGCCGTTCAAGACCGAAGGTAAGATCATGATCGTGCCGGGCTGGATGGAGGTGTACGGCAAGGATGTCGAGAAAGGTGGCGAGACCACGCTGCCCGCCGTTCGGCGGGGTGAGCAGGTCGCAACCGAGAGTGTCGAGGTCAAAGAGGACAAGACCAAGCCGCCGGCGCGTTATACCGAAGCTACAATCCTCAGTGCGATGGAGGGCGCGGGCAAACTGGTGGACGACGAAGAACTCGCCGAAGCGATGAAAGAGCGCGGCCTGGGCACGCCCGCCACACGCGCGCAGATCATCGAGAATCTTGTTGGCGTCCGCTACCTGAACCGGCACGGCAAGGAACTGCAGCCGACAGCGAAAGCGATGCAAACCATCGGTTTACTGAACAACGTCGCTCCGGAACTGGTCAGCCCAGAACTCACGGGCGAATGGGAATTCAAGCTTCGCGAGATCGAGCGCCAGCAGCGAGGGCGCGAGCAGTTCATGAATGAGATTCGCGACCTCACGGCGCATCTTGTGAAGGAGGCCAAGGATTTCGTGCCCGATGAACAGGTTGAGAATGCCGAGCCGTTCGGCGCGTGCCCGAAGTGCGGCCACCTGCTTCAGGAGCGGTTCAAGAGCTTCGAGTGTGTGAACGACGATTGCGATTTTGTAATCTGGAAAACAGTCGCAGGCCGCATGTTCAGCCGGGCCGAGGTCGAGACGTTGATCAAGGAGCGCAAGATCGGCCCGCTGTCGGGTTTCCGCAGTAAAGCCAACAGACGATTCGACGCGATTGTCAAGTTGGACGACGAATTCAAGGTGGAGTTCGATTTCGAGGCGACCACGGCTGCCACCCTGACCGACATCAAGTGTGAGAACTGCGGCAAGCTGATGGCGGTGAAGTCGGGTCGACGCGGTGAGTTTCTTGCGTGCTCGGGTTATCCCGAATGCAAGACCACTTTGAACTTCAAACGCGATGAGGCGGGTAAGGTCGTTCCGCTCCCGCGCGCGCCGCAGCCGAAGATGCCGGAAGTGGACATCAAGTGCGAGAAATGCGAGAAGCCAATGGTCATCCGCATGAGCCGTCGCGGTCCATTTCTAGCCTGCTCCGGCTATCCGAAGTGCAAGAACGCAAAACCTATTCCTGAAGAACTGAAGGCAAAGCTTCCCAAGGCCCAACCCAAACCGGCGCCGGTTATGACAAATGAAAAGTGCGAGAAATGCGGCGCGCCGATGGTCAGACGGCAGGGCCGGTTTGGCGAATTCCTGGGTTGCTCAGCTTATCCGAAGTGCAAGAACATCAAAAAAAATCAGCCCGCAACGACGTGACCGACGCGCTGGTCGAACGGTTCCTTAACTACCTTCGCGCTGAGCGTGATGTATCGCCTCTCACGCTTCGGAATTACAGCACCGCCATCCGCGCCTTCTGTGCCTGGTTTGGGGAGAAGTTCAAACATCCACCCGATTGGAACCGCATAGACCCGTTTCACCTGCGGGGTTATCTCGTGTACCTCGGTGAAAGCCGCTACGACCGGGCTACGATTCATCTGAAAATGTCGGCATTGCGTAGCTTCTTCCGCTGGTTGGTGCGGTCCGAGCATGCGAAACAGAATCCGCTCGTCGGTCTCACGCTTCCAAAAAAACAGCGCAAGTTGCCAAAGTTTCTGACGATCCAGCAGATTGAAGCGTTGCTGGACGCGCCCTTGAGAACTGGAGGGCGAGGCTCCAGCCGCGCCGCGCCGGCGAAGAAACCCAACGACCTCTCGGCGTGGCGCGACAAGGCGATCCTCGAAACGTTCTATAGCGGCGGCTTGCGCATTCATGAGTTGGTGCAACTGAACGATGATGATGTCGATCTGCTGGGCGAGGTCGTTCGTGTGCGCGGCAAGGGCAAGAAGGAACGGCTCTCGCCGCTTGGCGGCCCGGCTATCCAGACACTGCAGAAGTACTTGGAACTGCGCGGGCGAAGTTCACACGGGCCGCTCTTTGTAAACAGGTTCGGTGGACGGATGACCGCGCGCAGTGTGCAGCGAATGTTGAAGAAGTACCTGCTCGCGGCCGGTCTCGACCCATCGCTCACGCCGCACAAGCTCCGTCACAGTTTTGCCACGCACATGCTCGACGCAGGGGCCGACCTGCGCAGCGTTCAGGAACTCCTCGGCCACGCCAGCCTTTCTACAACGCAAATCTACACGCACATCACTCCCGAACGCCTCAAAAGGGTCTATGACAAGGCCCACCCAAGGGCGTGAAACAGCGGTTTCGGTGAGTGAACTTCGTTGAAGGCCGACTCCATAAGTCGTGGGGGTTGTTGCGCAATAAGAAAGTCGGTATAGTGCATGAGTTGCGACTGATGATGAAAGGAAGCAGATTATGAGATCAGACACCATCAAGGCCGGACCGGACCGAGCGGGGCAGCGCGCCTTGCTGAAGGCGTGCGGCGTGACCGACGCCGACATGCAGAAACCGTTCATCGGCATCGCCAACTCCTATACCGACATCGTGCCGGGGCACGTGCATCTAAAGAAGTTCGCCGAGGTGGTGAAGACTGCCGTGCGCAAAGCGGGCGGCATGCCGTTCGAGTTCAACACCATAGCCGTGGACGACGGCATCGCAATGGGGCATCTCGGCATGCGATACTCGTTGCCGAGCCGCGAATTGATCGCCGACGCTGTCGAAACGATGGTACAGGCGCATTGCTTCGACGCGCTGATCTGCATCTCCAATTGCGACAAGATCACGCCCGGCATGGTCATGGCCGCCGTGCGGGTGAATATCCCGACGATCTTCATCACCGGTGGACCGATGCAGGCCGGCCGACTGCCGGATGGCACGTCCGCGGACTTAATTACGGTTTTTGAAGGGGTCGGCAAATATCAGACCGGCGAGATCGACGCTGAACGCCTCAAGCTGCTGGAGAACGTCTGTTGTCCGACGTGCGGTTCCTGCGCCGGCATGTTTACGGCCAACTCGATGAACTGTTTGCTTGAGGCAATCGGCCTCGCATTGCCGGGCAATGGCACCATTCTCGCCACCGACTCGCGCCGGAAGAAACTGGCCCGCGCCGCCGGCCGCCAAATCATGACGCTACTGGAAAAGAATATCTGTCCCCGTGACATCGTCACCGCCAAGGCGCTAGACAACGCGTTCGCGCTCGACATGGCAATGGGCGGCTCGACCAACACGGTGTTGCATGCCCTTGCCATCGCCCGCGAAGCTGGCGTGGACTATGCGCTGAAACGCCTCAATGAAGTCTCGGCGCGCATCCCGTGTATCTGTAAGGTGTCGCCGTCCAAACCAGACGTGCATCTCGAAGACGTCGATCGGGCCGGCGGCATCAGCGCCATTCTTAAGGAACTCAGCCGCAAACCCGGTGCGCTGCACCTCGATGCGGTGACTGTCACCGGCAAGACGCTTGGCAAGAACATCGCTCGCGCGCAGATTCTCGACGAGAAGATCATCCACCGCATCGAAACGCTATTCACGGCGGACGGCGGACTGGCTGTCCTATTTGGCAACCTCGCGCCCGAAGGGGCGGTTATCAAAACAGCCGGCGTTGATACGGACTGTTTCGTATTCGAGGGCAAGGCCATTGTTTTCAATTCGCAAGACGAATGTCTTGCTGCACTGGAGAAACGCGAGGTCAAACCCGGCCACGTCGTCGTCATCCGCTACGAAGGCCCGAAAGGCGGTCCCGGCATGCCCGAGATGTTGTCGCCGACTTCCAAGATCAAAGGTCAGGGACTCGGCAAGCAGGTCGCGCTCGTCACTGATGGCCGGTTCTCCGGCGGCACGGCGGGAACCTGCCTCGGTCACATCAGCCCCGAAGCGGCCGAAGGCGGTCCAATCGCGCTGGTTGAGAACGGCGACACCATCTTAATCGATATCCCGCGCCGCACGCTCACGCTAAGGGTGGACGACGCAACGCTGGCGCGACGCCGTGCGGCATGGCGGAAACCCGCGCCGAAGATTGTGCATGGATGGCTCGGGCGTTATTGCCGTCTGGTAACCAGCGCCAGCAAGGGCGCCGTGCTCACATTGCCTGAAGACGTCGCGCCACGGCAGTGAGTGTGCATTTGCGCGTGCAGGGCGGGGGAAACGCCGGCGTTAGTGCCGGAAATGGCGGACACCGGTGAAGACCATAGCCATGTTGCGCTCGTTGGCCGCAGCTATAACTTCGGCGTCGCGGACGCTCCCGCCGGGTTGAATTACGGCCGTCGCGCTGGCTTCAGCCGCTGCGATGACGCCGTCGGGGAACGGGAAGAAGGCGTCGCTAGCTACAACGCTGCCCTTCAGATCAAGCCCCGCTTCTTTCGCCTTCCAAATGGCTATCTTGGAGGAATCCACGCGGCTCATCTGACCGGCTCCAATGCCGAGCGTGCGGGACTTGTTGCCATCGACGGTCGCATACACGATGGCGTTGGATTTCACGTGCTTGACGACGCGCCATGCAAATAGCAGCGCGTGCCGTTCCGCCTGCGTCGGCTCGCGTTTGGTCACGACCTTGATGTCGGCGGCGGACACCAACCGTGTATCGCGATCCTGGACGAGGAGGCCACCGGTGACGGAACGAATCGCCAGCGGCGAACCGGGCACTCCCAGATTGAGCAGCAGCCGCAGATTTTTCTTTTTCTGGAGAATCGCCAGCGCTTCCGGCTGAAACTCGGGCGCGACTATCGCCTCGCTGAAGATTTCTGTGATGGCTCTCGCGATGGCGGCATCGAGCGGGCGGTTTACCGCGATGATACCGCCGAACGGCGACCGTTTGTCCGTCTCGCACGCCAATGCCCACGCATCCCTGAGCGTGGGTGCGCTGCCGACGCCACATGGGTTGGTGTGCTTGATGATGGCGGCAGTCGGGTCTTCGAACTCGGCGACCAGTTCCGCGGCGGCGGTGAGATCCAGGATGTTGTTATATGAAAGTTCCTTGCCGTGAAGCTGCTGGAAGTGTTTGCCGAAATCGCCGTACAGCGCCGCCCCCTGGTGCGGGTTTTCGCCGTAACGGAGGTCTTGTACCTTTTTCAACGAAAGGTTGAGCGTCTCCGGGAACCGCGGAGTCGGCGCCCCACTTGCCGCCTTCCCCAGAAACGCCGCAATCGCCCCATCGTACCGGGCGGTAGTCTCGAAAGCTTTTACCGCGAGTTTTGCCCGAAACTCCTCTGAGGTATTGCCATCGTGCTCGCGAATCTCGCGTAACACCCCGGCGTAATCGGCGGGGTCTATTACGACAGTTACGCTGGCGTGATTTTTCGCCGCGCTGCGCAACATGCTCGGGCCGCCGATGTCGATGTTTTCAATGGCTTCATGGAGCGTGACGGCTGGCTTGGCAACGGTCTTTTCAAACGGGTAGAGGTTCACCACGACCAGATCGATCGACTTGATCCCGTGAGCCGCTAACTGCTTCTCATGATTGGCGTTGCCGCGGACGTACAACAGACCGCCGTGGATCTTTGGGTGAAGCGTTTTCACGCGGCCGTCGAGCATTTCCGGGAATCCCACGAACTCGCTGATCTCAATGACCGGCACGCCCGCCTCCTTGAGCGCGCGTGCCGTGCCGGCGGTAGAAATGATTTCTACGCCGAGCTGATGCAGTTCCTTGGCAAACTCCGCCAGCCCCGTTTTGTCCGAAACGCTGACGAGCGCCCGTTGGATATTGCCCATGACCCGCCGAGCGTAATGGATGAAGTGGCGGGCTTCAATCGAATTTCAACTCCGGTGACTCAGTACGACTAAGTTTCCAACCGTAATCGGTCTTGCGGAAGAACAGCCGAACACGGTCGGCATTGAGTTCCGTCTGGCCGCCGCCTCTTGTTTTGCTCAGCACCTTGGCGACGATGACTGCCTGAGCCTCCTCCGAGTCAGGCGCGACCTCGATTTTCTGGTCGGAAATGTAGATGAAGAGCGCCTCGTATTGGGCCCGAAATCCACGTATCGCGGCAAGGAGCATGGTTTTGTCCAGACCGTGGTTATCAGCATAATTTGCGGCAACGGCATTGTACAGTTTCAGGATTTCGCCTTTCTCGACGGCGCGCGCCATGGCGCTGATCTGTCGTTTGATTCGCATCTCGTCGGTCACGAACACCCGCTGCCACAACTGCCACAGCGCAAACACCAGCAGGCCCGCACCGACAATTCGCGCCAGCCATTTCATCGCTTCCACCTCCAATGCCAAACAAGCCGCGCCCTCACCAGGCGTGTCGCTACAAGCCCAAGCACGTAATCATGACTCCCAAGCTCGCGGTTGTCACCTATAACGAACACCTTGCCTGCGGGTACGGGCGTCGGGGCCGTGTTCCAGTCCCGATTCGCGGTCGTATATGGCTCGGCCAGTGGCGCGCCATTAATTTTCACTGCACCACGCTCGATGCCTATGGTTTCACCCGGCAAGGCGATGACTCTCTTGATGAAATAAAGAGGCGGATCGTCCGTCGTGCGGAACACGACGATGTCCCCACGATGCGGTTGGTAATGGCGGGTGTGCAGAATCAGCGCCAGTTCGTACGGCTTAAGCGTTGGCGACATGCTGACGCCGATCACCACCGACGGCGTGATTACGAATTTCCCGATCAGGAACAGGGTGACAGCGATTGCCGCCAGTCTGAGACCGATTTTTGCGCGGCGTTTCGCTTTCGCGTTTACCATGTTTAGCGAGGCAACCGACGGGTCAACCGCGGGACGGCACTACATCGCCCTGTGTTTCGTCGCCGACAAGTTTGTGCAAGGCCGCGATAAGTTGCGAGACGGGAAACGGCTTTTGTATGAACAAGTCTACACCCCCGCGAAAGCTTGGCGG
>CAIKBP010000018.1 GCA_903825695.1 uncultured Verrucomicrobiota bacterium | reverse complement strand
CGCTGCGGCGGCGGCGCAAACCAACAGGCGGAGTTGTTGGGTCGAAAGTTTGAATCGGCGTCCAAGATGCGACCCAACAGCGCTTGCGAGCATCGCCATGGCGCCTTCGCGGCCCAGCGAGCCGCCTGTGGAAATCGTCACAATCGCCGCCCAGTCGCGCGGGGCGGTTTTGCGGAGGGATAGGACGCCGCCTTTCAGTGCCAGAGTTTGGATGATCGTAGTTATGCCGCCGCCACGCGTTTGGACGTGAAAAAGCCAGCCTATAAGGCCAACGATCAATCCGCCAACGAGAGGGATGACGATGCGCAGCGGCCACGGACTGTTCAGCGCCTCGGAGAGCAGGTTTGTCCCGCTGCCCCAAAATACATTTTGGAGGAATGCGATGACGTGGGCCGTGGCCACGCTGGTGAGGCCAACAAGCAAGCCCACCACGGGCAGCAAAAACAGAAAGGTGTTCTCGCTCGGCGTGCGCTTCGCCAGTTGCGCCAGCACTCGCGAGTGAACGTGACCAACAACTGTCCGCCAAATCTTCATCATACCCGAGGCGCCGCCGCGTAACCGGCCAAAAACCACCGGGTGCGGCGCAAAATTGGCGGAGGGGGCGAGATTCGAACTCGCGATCCCGCGTTAGCGGAACTCACGCTCTCCAGGCGTGCGCATTAGACCACTCTGCCACCCCTCCGTACAGATAGCAGCCCCACTTTACCGCCGTCACTACCAGCGCGCAAGTCTGCGTGCCTTATGCGACCGTCAGTTTCACCACGACCAGCTTGCCTGCCTTCAGGACCTGCCCGTCGTGCACTGTCACGCGCGCATTGTCGTCGGTGATCTTTTGCCCATCGATCGTCACGCCGCCGCCATGAATCACGCGGCGAATGTCACTACGGCTTTTGAACGCATGGGCTTTCTCGATCAGTTCAACGATCCAGATTTCGCCAGCGGGGATCGGCAATATCCTGGCAACTTCGGAGAGCTTTCTTTGAGAAAACTGTTTGTCGAACTCCTCGGCAGCGCGGTCAGCAGCGGCGCGACCGTGATACTGCACGACGAGCGCGTGCGCCAGCGATTTCTTGGCCTCCATCGGGTGCCCTGCTTTCAGGACGCCGATCTCGGAAGGCGTCTTGCCGAGCAATAGCGGGTACCACCGCCACATCAAGTCGTCGGTGATGCTCATCGTTTTGCCGAACATGTCCCTGGGTGTGTCGTTCAGGCCAATATGGTTACCTTTGCTCTTGGACATTTTTTCGACGCCGTCGGTGCCTTCGAGGATCGGCAGAATCATCACTACCTGCGGTTCTTGTCCCGCGTTGCGCTGAAGGTCGCGCCCAACGAGATTGTTGAACGTTTGGTCCGTGCCGCCCAACTCGACATCGGCGCGGATCGTTACCGAGTCGTGGCCTTGCATCAGCGGGTAGAGAAACTCGTGCACACCGATTGGCACGCCGGCCTCGTGACGTTTCTCAAACGTGTCGCGTTCCAGCATCCGCGACACGGTCATCTTGCTGGCCAAGCGGATCACGTCGGCAAAACTCATTTTACCAAGCCACTCGCTGTTGCGGCGGATTTCGAGTTTGTCGGGAGAGGTGTCGAGGATTTTGCCTGCCTGCTCGAAATAGGTCTTGGAGTTGCGATCAATGTCCTCAGGACTTAGCATCGGCCGGGTCTTGCTCTGACCGGTGGGATCACCGATAAGCGCGGTATAATCGCCTATGATGAGTACGGCTTTGTGGCCAAGCCCCTGAAACTGCCGGAGCTTGTGCAGAACAATACTGTGACCAAGGTGCAGGTCTGCCGCGGTTGGGTCACAACCGAGCTTGACGCGGAGTGGACGGTTTTGGCCGAGCTTGTCCTTCAGCTCATCATAGCTGATGAGGGTTTCAATCCCTTGTTCGAGCAGGGCGAGTTGTTCTGTGACCGGTTTCATCGTCCAGCCTTCAAATGCAGACCCTGACGCCGTGTGTCGAAATCGCTCGTCCCTGATTCTTGGTAGAACAACTGATTACTGCTTGTCCTGCTTGTCTTCCTCGGCTTGTTCGAATGCGTGTTCTAAAT
>CAIKBP010000017.1 GCA_903825695.1 uncultured Verrucomicrobiota bacterium | reverse complement strand
CTTCGCACGACGGCTGGCGTCGAACTCCACCGGCATTGTGACCAGTTGAAAAAACGTCAGTATGGCGTAGACCCCGATACCGAGGTCGAGCAACCATGGGACGACGCTGAACAGTCCAAAAAAGAATCCGCCGATAAAAATGAAAGGTAGCATCTGTGACGCCACCATCGTCACGGGTACGATGGCCATCCGTATACGCAGCGGCGCATACGCTTGTTTGTGCTGAATGGCGTGCCCGCACTCGTGCGCAGCGACGCCAAGCGCCGCGATCGATTCGCTGTCATACACACCGGGTGACAAGCACAACTGTTTCTTCGTCGGGTCATAGTGATCGCCAAGAAACGATTCTGCTCGTGTGACTTCAACGTCGGTGATCCCCGCATCCGCCAAAATTTCTTCCGCCACTTCTGCGCCAGTGCGTCCGGCGCGCGCCCTGACTTGTGAGTATCGCTTGAACGCTGAACTCACCCGCACCTGCGCGATTATGGCCACGACCAACACCACAAAAATCAACAAACCTGTTATTGCTGGATTCAACATCTCTTGTTTTCCTCCGTCTGCAGCGTTAGATAACACAGCGCCCGCCGGCGTTCAAGTTGACTGCGATGCGCAGTTCAGATTTCGAGTAGCTTTGGAAACTTGGTGAGGAATCGTGCGCGTCGCGCACCAATCAGAGCCACGTCTTCCAACCGCACGCCGCCGATGCCACGGTAGTAAAGACCGGGCTCAACCGTGACCACATGGTCGGCCTTCAGCGCCGTTGAAACCGCGCCGAGTCGCGGCAGCTCGTGGACCTCCAATCCCAAACCATGACCGGTTCCGTGAAAGAACCCTCGCATCCGCCCACGATACTGACCGGTTGGATAACCTTCGCTCTTGAAGAAGGTTACGACGGCTTGGTGCACACCGTGTCCGTCCACGCCCGCGCGCAGTTTGCTGAACGCAATCTCCTGCGCTTGCTCAACGGTAAACCACAGTTTTCTCACGGCATCGCTGGCGTGGCCGCGTACCACCGTGCGAGTGATGTCGCCATGATAACCCGTGCTCATGTCCCGAGGAAAAATGTCGATGATGATCGGCTTGTGCGCCCGCAACGGCCCATGGCCGGCTTCATGCGGGTCACAACCTTGGTTTCCACAGGCGACAATGGAACGTGCTGCCACGCCACCCAACCCTGCTACCGTGGCATTGACGACACCCCGGATATGTTCGCTGGTCACCTTCTGTCCGCGCCGGTACAAAAAGTCATCTCGTCCGATTCGACACGCGTGCAGCGCGTCCATCGCGGCGCGCATGCCCTCCTCTGCCATCCAGAGTGCCCGAGTGATTTTTTCCACCTCTTGTGGCGTTTTTAGTTCGCGGTCGGGGAAGAACGGCTCCGGCACCACTAGAACACGAATCCCGCGCAGTTTCTTTGCCAGACCAATTGGAAAATTCGATGGCACAGCCACTTTTCGGACGCGGAACTCGTTCAACACCAGCCGCACCACATCGCACTGTTTCGGATGCGGGATACCTTGTTGTTTCAACCGTTTAAGGTAACGGCTGTACGACAGCACACGATCCACCATGGCCTGTTTGCGCGCGCGATCGATTTCAAGATCGCTAAGCACTGCGTACCGTTTACCGCGCACTTCCAGAAAGATGAACGGGTCGGGCGCGAACAGTCCCGTGGCATAAAGCAGGTTCGCATCATGCTCGCTATTGGCGACAATCAATCGCGCTGTCATGAATCGACTCCCAAACCAATTGACGGCGCCACTTCGAGTGAAAGGTTGCTCGTCCGCCCGTCGCGCAACTTGTAGTAGGCCAGTGCCGCAATCATCGCGGCATTGTCAGTGCACAGTTCCTGCGGGGCCAGTAATGCCCGCAAGCCGTGCCCGGCGCAGGCCGCTCCGAGTTTCTCGCGGAATCGGCTGTTGATCGAGACTCCCCCCGACGCGCTCACCGCCCGCGCACCGTTCTCAACTGCAGCACGAACCGCCTTGCCGACGAGCACGTCCACAACGGCCTCCTGAAAACTCGCGCAGATGTCGGCGACCGATGCCTGTGGGTTCTTGCGGACATAGTAGAGCACCGATGTCTTCAAGCCGCTAAAGCTGAAATCGTAACCCGGATCGTCGAGCATGCTCCGTGGAAACGCGATCGCATCACGGTCGCCGTGTTTTGCCAACCTGTCGATTTCCGGGCCGCCGGGGTAACTGAGCCCGAGGAGTTTGGCGACTTTGTCGAACGCCTCGCCAGCGGCATCATCCATGGTCTGGCCGAGGATTTTATGCTGCCCGATGCCGGTCACGAGCGCGAGAATTGTGTGTCCGCCTGAGACGACAAGCGAGATCATCGGTAGAACATCTGCAGGCGGGCCATTCGCGCAATCATCCGACAAAAGCCACGGCGAATACATGTGCGCCTCAACATGGTTGACGCCGATGAACGGTTTCTCCAACGTCAGCGCCATGCCTTTGGCCACGTTAAGCCCGATGAGCAAGGAGGAGGCCAGCCCGGGGCCGTATGTCGCGGCGACGACATCGATGTTGGCAAACGTCAGTTGCGCTGCCGCAAGCGCGTCGCGAATGACAACGTCGACAAGTTGCAGGTGATTGCGTGACGCCAACTCCGGCACGACGCCGCCATATGGGCGGTGAACGTCGATTTGCGAACTGACGATGTTGGATAGAATCCGTGCGCCATCGCAAACGACCGCCGCGGATGTTTCATCGCAGGACGTTTCCACCCCGAGGATGTTCACGACTGGTCCTTCATATGACAGCTCGTGGCTCGGAGGAGCGCTCACTTCGTCGTGACCGCGTTTTTGGCGGACACGTTACCAAGCCCAGTCTGTTGGACAAAGAGTTTGACCCCTTTAAGCACCGCAAGGGCGCGTTCCAATTGCACGTCAGTAATCGGCTCGACTTTTTCCACACCCTCTGCCGGTGGTAGGTTCGCGCGCATCCGCTGTTCAAGCAGCTTACGCTCGGTTTCTTCGGAAACGGGGACAACGATATCGGGCGTGACGCCTTTCTCGTGGATGACCTTGTGACTTGGTGTGTAGTACTTTGCCGTGGTAAGCCGCACGGCGGAACCGTCGGGCAAGGTCACGATGCTTTGCACCGAACCTTTACCGAACGTGGTCTCGCCCACCAGCACTGCGCGTTTGAGGTCCTGCAGCGCGCCGGCAACAACCTCGCTGCCGCTGGCGCTGCCGTCGTTCACGAGTATGACCAGTGGGATGTTCGGCCACTTCTTGCCGCCATCGGAGCGATATACCAGTTTTTCGCTAGCATGACGGCCCTCGGTGGAAACGATGAGTTGGCCCGCGGGTATAAACTTGCCGGCGACTTTGCACGCGGCTTCGAGCAGGCCGCCCGGGTTGTTGCGAAGATCCACAATCAGCGCGTCCATCCCCTGTTTCTCCAGCTTGGTGAGCGCGCGCTCGAATTCATCCGTCGTCGGCTCGTTGAACTGCGTGATGCGAACATAGCCGATGCCGTCCTCAAGGAGTTTGGCGTCCTTTACGCTGTCGGGTTTGATGATGTCGCGCGTAATGGTGTAATCCTTGATCTTCTCGCCGGGGTCCTTCGCTTTAGCGCGGAAAACGCTGAAGGTGATTTTCGTGCCAGGATCGCCGCGCAATTGCCGCACTGCATCCTGCAACGTCATTCTCTCTGTGATCTTTCCCTCAATTTTAATAATCCGGTCACCGGGCAAGATTCCAGCTCGCGCCGCAGGGGTGTCCTCGATCGGCGCGATCACTGTAAGAAACCCATTCCTCGACATGCCGATTTGAATCCCCAAACCGCCGAACTTGCCTTCGGTATCCTCCTTCATGTCCTTGTACGCCTCGGGATCCATGAACTGGCTGTGCGGGTCGAGGGAACTGACCATGCCTTTCAACGCGCCGTAAGTGAGTTCCTGATAGCTCACCTTGCCGCCATCAACGTAATCCTTCCGTATCAACTCCATGACCCGCGTCATGAGTTCCATTTGCGCGTATGGATTGTCTTTGTCCTGCTTGGCCAGCGCCTCTGAGTAAATCCGCGTCCCAACGAAAAGGTTTACCCCCAACAGAACCACAGCCACGGTGATCACAAGTCGTTTGGTCGTCATGATTGTCTTCACATTAAATTCCTGACTGAACATTGGATGCTACGCCTTCCGCGCCGGTGAATCAAGCCCGCCTCGATCCTGTGGCCGACAGCCACAGCGCTGTCATCATTTATTCCAGCAACTTCAGCGCCGATGCCCGGAACTCCGCCAGTTGCCTCACTGAGCGAGCTTCCAGATAACATCGTAATACCGGCTCCGTGCCCGATGCACGGAACATGACCCAGCAACCGTCGCCGAGCAGAAACTTGAAACCGTCGATAGTGACCTTCTCTATCACGCGTCGCCCGGCAAACTCCTGCAGACCCGCGGCGAATTTTTTCAGCAACTCCTCCTTGCGTTCCGGCGTCACGCGGAGATTGATCCTGTCGCTTACGATCCTGCCTGTCCGCCTCTCGATCCCCCGCAGAATCCGTCGCAGACTCGTGCCTTCGTATGCGACCAGTTCGGCCATCAGCAGACACGCCATGATACCATCTTTCTCCGGCAGATGTCCCCTTACGCTCAATCCACCACTCTCTTCGCCCCCAACGATGACCGGTTCGCGCTCCATCGCCGCGCCGATGTATTTGAATCCCACAGGCGTCTCGCGCACCTGCACGCCGAACAATCCGGCCACCGCGTCCACGAGATGGCTTGTCGCCACCGTGCGCACGACTGCGCCGGTCCAATGGCGGTTCTTAACCAAATGATAAAGCGTCAACGCCAGCACCTCGTTCGGACTCATGAAACTGCCGTCGCTGTCCACCACCGCAAACCGGTCCGCATCCGGATCAAGCCCCAGCCCAATCGTTGCGCGCGACTTCTTCAATCGCGCTAGCAATTCGCCCATGTTCTCCCGTATCGGCTCTGGATGGCCTTTGCCGAACAAAGGGTCCGTCTCTCCGTGCAAGGACTCCACCCGCCATCCTCCGCGCTTTTCCAGCAACGCGTCGAGGTATCCGCGGCCCGTGCCGAACATCAAATCCACCACCGCCGATTTCCGCCATCGGCGCAACGCCGCGAAATCCACCAGCTTGCGGACCTGCGTGAAATATGCCGGCATCGGGTCAAACGTCTTGAAACTGCGTGAGTGGCATTCCTCTCCCGACGGGATTCTGCCCGCCAGTTCGGCTGCCTTGTCTTCGATCCCTTTCGTGACTTCGGGAACCGCCGGACCGCCATCGGCACCGTTGAACTTCAGGCCATTATACTCCGGCGGGTTGTGGCTGGCGGTGATATTGATGCCGCCCGAGGCCTTGTGGACGCGAATGGCATGGGAAACCACGGGTGTCGGTACATCTCGATTCGTCAGCCACGCCTCGAATCCGTAGCTGGCTACAATCTCCGCGCACCGCGTCGCGAATTCACGCGACAAGAACCGCGTGTCGTATCCGATGATAATCCGCTTTGCTGCGCCCGGCGGCGGATTCTCCCGCAGGAACTGCGCGATGCTGTGCGCCGCCAACTCAACGTTTGCGAACGTGAACGTGTCACTGATGACCCCGCGCCAACCCGAAGTTCCAAACTTGATTGCTGTGCTCATGCAGCAGCAGAATATACAGACTGGATGAATTGGCGCAAGCTTGTGGGGGCGGTGGCAATGCCTATTGACCGCGATGCGAATCTTGTTGTACCGTTTGATGGTTTTCTACAGGAAACAACGCCATGGCTGAAAAAACTCTTGAGACCATAGATCGTACGGTCCGCGATCAGTTCGACAAGGCCCGTGACGCCCTGGATCGCGGTAACGTCGAGTACGCAATCCACATGCTCATGGAATGCGTGAGCGCCGAACCCAATTTCACGAGGGGCCGCCAAATCCTTCGTGCTGTGCAGATGAAACGCGCGGAAGGAGCCGGCGGGTTCAAGCGCATGTTCTCCGCCGCCAAGACCACGCCGGCACTGACGAAAGCCAAAATGCTCGCGAGTAAGGAGCCCACCGAGGCGATGAAGGTCGCCGAGCAAATCCTTTGCGGTGATCCCCGGAACGCCGGGGCGCTGCTTTTGCTGGCCGAAGCTGCAGAGAACGCCGGTTTTCCTGAGACAACGACCCAAACACTCGAGCATTACATCAAGTTGCATCCGCGCGACACCAAGATCATGCATCGGCTGGCCCGCACTTATGTCACCATCGAACGGTACGACTTGGCGCGTGATATGTACGACCGGATTCTCCAGATTAACCCGGCCGACTTCGAGGCGCAAAAGGGGGTCCAGGATGCCACCGCCCACGGCGCCATGCAGAAAGGCGGCTGGGAAGATGCCGAGTCTTATCGCGACGTCATGAAAGACAAGGAGGAAGCCGTCGCGCTCGAACAAGAGGCTCGCGTCGTCCGCGCCGAGGACACGATCGATAAACTTATCAAGGAGACCATCGAAAAACTGGCGCAGGAGCCCGACAGCCCGGTCATCCAGCGCGAGTTGGGCAAACTTTACGGACAGAAAGGCGACTTCGATACGGCGCTCCAGTACCTGGAGAAGATTTTTAAGGCGGAAGGCGGTGCAGATCCCTCCTTGGAAGAAGAAATCGCCCAGGTCCGCGTCAACCGTCTCAAAGCTCGCGTGGATGCGCTAAAGAAAAAACTTGCCGGTGAGCCGGCCAAGGCCGCCGAGTTGGAAAAACAAATCGCCGACCTCGAACTGGAGCACGACAAACTTCTTCTCGCCAACGCGGAACGGTTGGTCGAGCGGTACCCGAACGATCTTCTCTATCGTTACGAACTCGGTGCCCTTTACATGAAGATGGGCAACCCGCAGGGGGCCATCGAGCAACTCCAGAAATCTGTCGGCCAGCCACAACGTCGTGTCGCCAGCTTGAATTTCCTCGGTCAATGCTTCCACAAACTCGGGCTTTACGACCTAGCCGCTGACCAGTACACGAAGGCAGCAGAGGAATTGCCGACCATGGACAGCTTGAAGAAGGACATCCTTTACAATCTCGGCCAGACTTACGAGGCGATGGGACAACACGAGAAGTCCATCACTGAATACAAGAAGATCGCCGCCGTGGATTTTAGCTTCCGAGACGTGCGCGATAAAATCACGCGCAAACCATCGAAATAAACTGCGCCCACAGTGGTTAACCAAGGACACCTGCAACCTGCGGTTCGTGGGGACTATAAATCGGCATGACTCAGGAGTACGTCTTGAGGCCCGCGCACGATGCGCAGGACCTGCACATTAATTACGCGACAGAATTAAACGCGCAGCAACTGGCCGCCGTGACGGCCCGAGGTGCAGACGACACCCTCAACTCCGGGCCAATGCTTGTGATCGCTGGCGCAGGCAGCGGCAAGACGCGGACACTGACCTACCGGGTCGCATGGCTGGTGGAGCACGGTGTGTTGCCTGCGCGAATCCTGCTATTGACCTTCACCAACAAGGCCGCCCGCGAAATGCTGCGGCGCGTGGAAGGACTGTTGCCAACAGACATCTCAACGATCTGGGGCGGCACGTTCCATCACGTCGCCAATCGCATCCTGCGCCGTCACGCCAAGCTTGTCCCGAATGTTTCGGGATTGGCAGACTACGAGAACGATTTCACCATTCTCGACCGCGAGGATTCCAAGGACATGCTCGACGCCTGCCTCACTGAGGCGAAGATTGACACGCGTCAGGAGCGGTTCCCAAAGGGCGATGTGCTGGCGGATATTTATTCGCTGATGGTCAACACTGAGCGGCCGCTGGAGCGTGTGCTGGCTGAGCAGTACGCCTATTTCGCCAATCTTACAGGGCGGATTCAAACGCTACGGGCAGTCTATGCCGAGCGCAAACGCAAGGCAAACGCGATGGACTATGACGACCTGTTGGTGAACTGCTTGTCGCTGTTGCAGGATAACGCCGCGGTGCGGGAACGGTATCAGGAGCAATTCATGCACGTGCTGGTGGACGAGTATCAGGACACCAACAAGATTCAAGCTGATTTCGTCGACCTCATCGCATCAAAGCACCGCAATCTGATGGTCGTCGGCGACGACGCGCAATCCATCTACTCGTGGCGTGGCGCCAACTATCGCAATATCCTCAGCTTTCCCGAACGTTACACGGACGCGCGCGTATTCAAGATTGAAGTCAACTATCGCAGTCTGCCGCCGATCCTCCAACTGGCCAACGACGCCATTAAGGGCAACGTCCGCCAATTTGCCAAGAACCTGCAACCGGTCCGGACCGGCGGCGGCAAACCGTGGTTGATCGCCGCTAGCGATGCGAACCAGCAATCGCAGTTCATCGCCCAGCGGATTCTCGAGCTGCGTGATGAAGGTGTGCCGTTGACCGAGCTTGCTGTTCTATACCGCGCCCACTATCACTCGATGGAACTGCAGATGGAATTGACGCGCCGCAATATCCCGTATGTCATCACCAGCGGCCTCCGGTTCTTCGAGCAGGCGCATGTCAAAGACGTGAGTTGCTTCCTCAAAGTCGCGGCCAACCCGCACGATGAACTGGCGTTCAAGCGCATCTTGCGCCTGTTGCCCGGCATCGGCGGCAAGACCGCCGACAAACTCTGGGGAAAATTCCATCCCTTGCTCGCCAGTGGCAAGCCCTTGCTGGTCACGAGCGATGCCATACCCGCCAAGGCGCGTGACGAGTGGAGGAAGATTGCCGTCGTGCTGAACCAGCTTCGCAAACTGGAACCAAAGAAACCAGCGCCGATGATCGAGCACGCCGTGGACGAATTCTACGGTGGCTACCTCAAAGTCAAATACCCGAACGCCCGCGCCCGCGAGGAAGACCTGCATCAACTCGCGTCATTCGGCATGCAGTTCGAGACGCTGGAGGATTTTCTGAGTCAGTTGGCGCTCCTGACGAATCTCGAAGCCGAGGACGCTTCGCTGGTGAACTCGAGTGAACAGGAGTACGTGCGCTTGAGCACGGTGCACCAGGCAAAAGGCCAGGAATGGCGCGCGGTGTTCGTCATCGGATTGTGCGATGGGATGTTCCCGCTGGCGCGGTCGCTCGACAACCTTGAAGGAGAGGAAGAGGAACGCCGGCTGTTCTATGTGGCCGTCACACGGGCGAAGGATGAACTATACCTGACCTACCCGCTCTTCCGCATGAGCAGCGCGGATGGTGGCGGGTTTCAACGACTGTCGCGTTTCCTAGAGGAAGTGCCTAAAGAACATTATCAACAACTCGCGCTCCGCTATCCCGGCGGCCACTGGTAGCGCCCGCGCGTAGCGGCCAGACAGCGACCTTTACAGAGTCGCTGCGACACCAGCCAAGTCGTGACAATGGCGGCAGTATGCCCCATTTCCTTGCACAACTGGAATAAGAATTGCTTTCCAAAGATCCTTTTGGTAGCTGGAGAATACCTTGTTTGAGAACAAGATAAAGGAGAGTCTCATGAAGAATCTGTCTCGTTTGCGTTTTCCTGCGCTGTGCATTTTGGGCGCAGCCGTGTTGTCAGCCGGCACAGTTGTCTTGGGCCAGTTGGCAAGCAATGGCAAGAGCAAGATCGTCATTTATCCATCGGCAAACGAATCGATTTCCCAAATGCGAGAGCTTGGAATCAGCCACGCCGTCAATTACGGCTCCTACTGGCTGGTAGAGGCGACGGACGACCAAGTGGCATCGGTAAAGGCCAAGTATGGCACGCGTGTTATGAAAGCCGACTACATGAACCGCGTCGAGCTGAACGTTTGTGAGATTGATGTGACTCAGGGTGAACCATCGGACATTCCTTCCAGTCTGCGTGAAAGCGTCATCTCGGGCAACCGTCTTCGGCTCGTACAATTCAACGGACCGGTGAAACCCCAGTGGTTGAAGCAACTTCAGGGCGTTGGGGACGTCAAAATCGTGAGTTACATGCCAAACAATGCGTATGTGGTGTGGCTCGATGCAGCGGCTGAATCCAATCTGCACAGTCTGACTGTCTCGAATGGGCCTGTCCAGTGGATCGGCGCCTATCATCCATTTTACAAAGCGAAACCTTCGCTGCTGCATACAACCAACGCGGTGGTCGAGGTGACTGTTGAACTTGTTGATACACCCCAGTTACCGCAAACCGTTAGCTTGATTCGTGGGCTGTGCAGTGGTGGCAAGTGTGGCGAGCCGATACAGATTGACGGTAAAATCCAGATTCGAGCAACGTTGCCGGCAACAATGTTGTTGCAGGTGGTGCGACTGCCGGATGTTTTGTGGGTTCAGCAGGTGGTGCCGATGAGGCACATGGATGAGAGGCAAGCCATTGTGCTGGCCACCAGTAATACCGGTCCGTCACCCGCACGATATCTCAATTTTCTAAACACAGTCGGTTTCACCAACGATCCGACACAATACCCCATTTTGGACATTGCAGACACAGGACTGGACGAGCCCAGTGAAACCACGGGCATCTACCCATGGCATCCGTGTTTCTATGACCCATCGTTTCCGGTGTCTCCTGATGCGCAGTGTGCCCCGTCAGGCCGGTTGCGTGTAATGTACTACTACAATTCCGATACGGAAGGACACGGCACGATTGTCGCGTCTGTGGCGGCCGGTTTCGACACAAACGGCAACGAGACAATCCATTGCTACACCCAGAGCAACGATGTTGTGAGTGTCACCAACATTGACGTTGTTGCGGGTACCACCAATGTTACTTCAGAAACTGTTTGTGTCATCGTCTCGAATCGCCCATCGCCGCCATTCCCGGCTACGATCATCCGTCGCCAAGTGATAGGGACGCAAACAAACCAATGCGGGCTGGGAGTTTCACCCTATGGCCGCATCGGCTCCAGCCCCGGCGGCGCCGAAACCAACTATCCCGGTCCGCTTCCAGCGGGCTTAACCGCTTATCTTAACGGAGCGCGAATCAGCAACAACAGTTGGGGTGAGGTTCTGACCACGGATGCCGACGGTAACGTTGTCAACGGAGGCACATACGACGATTATTCGGTAGCGTATGACAGTCTTGTCCGCGACTCGGTGCAAACCGGGTCTACAAACCCTCCCACCCCGGGTTACTCACCGGTTAACCAAGAGCTTTTCTACGTGTTCGCGGGCGGCAATGCCAATGGGTCGGATTCGACGGCTGGCGGTTTCGGGGATATTGTCGTGACGCCCCCGGCAACTGCGAAGAACATCATCGCTGTGGGAGCGAGCACGTTGGGTGGTGCGATTTCTTCGTTCAGTTCCTTCGGTCCGTGCGAAGACGGTCGCTTCAAGCCGGACATTGTCGCGCCCGGCGAGGATATTTTAGGAGCAACATCACAAGCGACTTACATTCATCCGATCTGCGATGGTTGCGATCCAAACAATCCCAATCCGCTACCCAATTGCGACGATGTCCTGTCCAGTGCGGTCATTACCCGTTTATACAGCGAGGTCGATAATGGCCTCACGGCCTACTCTGGCACGAGTTTTTCGGCGCCGGCGGTGTCGGGCGGAGCGCAATTGTTGTGGTGGTACTTCCAGCATCACCTTCACATGCTGCCGCCGAGTCCGGCCATGTTGAAAGCTTATCTCTGTAACTCCGCGCTTTACCTGCCGATCATAGACCCGCTAACGGGAGCGCAGGACACATTACCGTCGATAGCGCAGGGCATGGGCCGGATGGATTTGGCGCGGATGTTCGACGGTGTCTCTCGCGTGCTACGGGATGAGACAACGCCACGAGCAATCGACACGCCGCTCTTGGGCACGAATGCGGTGTCGCAACAGACGTTCTTCTCGCAATCCGGGCAGACCTACGAATTGAAAGGCACTGTGGC
This sequence comes from uncultured Verrucomicrobiota bacterium, assembly GCA_903825695.1. Classification (GTDB taxonomy): domain Bacteria; phylum Verrucomicrobiota; class Verrucomicrobiia; order Palsa-1439; family Palsa-1439; genus CAIKBP01. The sequence goes on along the minus strand of CAIKBP010000017.1, from coordinate 2,953 downwards.
GGATCAAACGAAGCCGTTCCGTGTCACGCTGGCGTGGACGGACGCGCCAGGCAATTTGGCGGCTTTTAAACAATTGGTGAACGATCTCAATCTGAAGGTGACGATCGGTGGGCAATTGTACTTGGGTAATGTGTTTGCCGGGCCGAACTCTACGACCACCAACGCCATTTTGGATCAGGTCAACAACATGGAAAGCGTGTTCCTGCCCGCCGGGCAAACCGGCGCGTGGAGCGTGGTAGTGCAGGCGCAGCATATCGCCGGCGCAGCGGTGCCAAACGTAAAAGAGTCGGTCATCAATCAGGATTTCGCCCTAGTTGTGTACAACGGCACCAATGCGTCGGATGTTTCGACGGGGCTGACAAACGACACCTGCCAGACTGCCATCCAGATCACTACCTTCCCGTTCTCGTGGACCAACACATTGTCGTCACCTACCTATGTCAATGCCCATCCCAGTCCTTCCGCAGGACCGGGCGGGTTGAAGGAGTTTTTCAAGATCGTCCGCCCATTGCCGGGAACGATCATCGGCGCCGACACCATCGGCAGCGGCTTTCCCACGGAAGTGTCAATATGGGAGGGACAATGCGGGGCATTGTTCGAACTCACCTCGGCGGCCCCAACCCTAACGATCCCGCCAGTAACGCCACCGGTTTCGTGGACCGTGATGGACACCAATTCCACCTACTATATCGTGGCAGAAGGTCTAGGGGGGGCCACCGGGCATCTGGTGTTGAATGTCAATGCCCGGGTTCCTGCCATCGGATTCATTCCGCCCAGTCTCGATTTTGGAGCAGCGTACCCGCCCACCACTACGGCGCCGCAGATCGCGACTTACACAAACGGATCGACGTTAGCAGTGCATGTCACCGACATTTCGTTGATGGGCGCCAATCTTGGCGACTTCCATATTGTTGCGAACCAATGCGCCGGGGCGACAGTGCCACCCGGTGGCATCTGTCAGATCGAATTGACGTTTCAGCCAACGACGAATGGAACGCGAACCGCGGCCCTTAGCCTTTCGTCCGACACGACCGGAGCGTCGCAGTCCTTGCCGTTGAGCGGCACCGGCTTGATGCCGATCCCGTTGGTTTGTTTGAGCGCGGGGACTCTGACGTTTGGCGGTCAGTTTGTGGGAACCACAAGCCTTGTGCAGAGTGTCGTGGTATCGAATTGCGGCGCCGCGGCGCTGGACGTGACGAACCATGTATTATTCGGCGCCAATCCCGCGGACTTCATAGTGACTAATAACTGCGAAGGTGGTTCGATTCTGACTGGCGGGGTTTGCACAGTTGGCATCTCATTCGCGCCAAGCACCAATGGCGCTCGTGCCGCCACGCTAACCTTGTACGACAATGGACTGAACAATCCGCACTCGATTGGATTGTCTGGCACGGGAACAATTCCGACGCCGGGCGTCTGTTTTTCGACCAATGCGCTCAACTTCGGGAACGTGCAGATCAGCAGCAACACAATACAAACGCTGACGATTACCAATTGTGGCACGGTGGCGCTGTTGATTACGAATGTGACGTTCACCGGTGCCAATGCCGCTGAGTTCAGAATCGTCGGGGACACGTGCAGCAGCAACAGCGTGTCAACGGGAGCAACCTGCTCCATTACGGTGGAGTTCGCGCCTACCAGCGGTGGCACCCACACGGCGTCATTGGTGATTTTCGACAATGCACCTAGCAACTCGCAGACGATATCGCTCAACGGAAGTTCGGTGACAGCTTTCCCAGACGCCTCGATTGGCACCTCCACCAGCCTGAAGAAATTCATCGGCAAAAACGTGCTGGATCCAACGGGGCTGTCACAAATCGCTACCAATACGATTCGCAATGGCAAGAAGAAAGTCTTTTACATTGCTATCCAGAACCGGGGCACGCAGCCTGATTCTTTCGTTGTTTCGGGCGCGGGAAGCAATTCGAACTTCGTGGTGAAGTGCTATCTTGGAACCACAAGCAAAGCTACAGACATCACAGATTTAGTTGTGGGAGGAACATTTACGACTTCGTCCATGTCGCCCGGCACGATTACAGCGAAGAGCGCGATGATCCGTATGGAAATCCAGGCCTTCAACGTGTTCACAGGGATGACGCATGATGTACCGGTAACTGTGAGTTCAGTCAGCGCGCCGTCGGTATATGACAAAGTCATCGCACACTTGCAGGTGAAGTGACGGACGCCATTGTATCGGCGCGGGAGACTCCCGGGTCACCCATTGTGCGCCGAGCAAAGCTTGGCGTCTTCTTGCGGGATGACGGCGTCCAAGTGCTCGTCCACGAATTGCACATCGCGCAAGAAACAGCACTTACGGGATCACGCCTTGCAGATAGATAACGCCAATCTCGTCTTGAATCAGAAGCAGACGATTTGACATATCACCGGCATACTCGAATTGCAGCGGTAGAGAATCTCCCTTGCTGGTGTCACGCACATAGCGACCTCTTTTCCCCGAAGTAGAGAGCGCAAGTGTTGCGATATTGGTTATACATGGAGACACGTCGTTGGTTATGCAACCGGGATACGTAACATCGTTGGTGGTTGTGAGTGTCATCCAAACCGAATAGTTGTGGCCACCTAGAATATTCTTGGCGTCCACTTCGATGAATGATTGTCCAGTGGTACCCGAATACCGCAGATTAATCTTCCCGCGTGCTTTCAGAGCAGGCATCCACATCTGCCACCCGTTGACCGTGGGAGGGACAGGAAGAGCCAGCAACGCATGTTGGTTGAAGCTTGTCTTACCCGGCTTGGGTTGGAGCGAAGGAATGGGAGCCCACAAAACACAATAAACGATATGGTTTGTTCCTTGCATCGTCGGAAATCCGATGCCAACGGCGCGGTTCGTCAAATCATTCAAATCTGATATAGGAAACGGGGGATAGAGAAATGAAGGCGCGTGATTCAGTCCTTCCTGTGTCGCTCTAAAGTGCCCTCCCGTCGAAACCAG
>CAIKBP010000016.1 GCA_903825695.1 uncultured Verrucomicrobiota bacterium | reverse complement strand
CCTCTGCTGATGCCGATCTGGCGCGTCTGGTGGAGGTGATCAATGGGATGCTGGATCGATTGGAAAAGAGTTTCCAACAAGCGGTGCGATTCAGCGCTGATGCCGCGCACGAGTTGCAGACGCCGCTGACCGTGTTGCAGGGTGAGTTGGAGCAGGCCATCCAGACGGCTGCGGTGGATTCCGACGAGCAGCAGCGCTACGGCGATCTGCTGGAAGAAGTGCAGCGACTTAAGGCGATCGTCCAGAAACTGTTGCTCCTGGCGCGCGCCGATGCCGGACAGCTGGCGTTGCACTTAGAAAGCGTAGACCTGACTGCTTTGCTGGAAGCCGCAGTCGAGGACGTGAAAGCCATTGCGCCGGAGTTGAAGTTGCAACAACACATCCCGGCCGGCATTCGGGTGATGGCGGACGCCGATCTGTTGGCCCAGGTGATTCGCAACATGACCAGCAACGCCGTGAAATACAATTGTGGGCATGGACGGGTCCAATTCGAACTGGAAACCGCCGGCCAAATGGTACGTTTCACGTTGAGTAACACGGGCGCGCCGATTCCTGAAGAGGACAGGGAGCGGGTGTTCGACCGGTTCTACCGCGTGGACAAGTCCCGCAACCGGCTGGTTGGCGGCATGGGGTTGGGGTTGAGCATCGCGCGCGAGATCGCCCGTGCGCACCACGGCGACTTGACGCTCAATCGCGCGCACGCCGGCCCGATTTCCTTTACACTGACCCTCCCGCTCGCCTTCTGAGCCGCGTCGTGCATGGTCACGCTTTGTGACATTCCTGTAATGATACCGGTACGGTCGCTGTCATGGTGATGAGGTTCTATATAAACAGAAAGGTTGGAGATCAATGGATCTGAAAGACGTCATGACAACTCGCAGGCTCAAATCCGGGTGGAAGTGGCTGCTGGACATGGCGGAACGGCTTTTTGACGAGCATGGCTACGATGGTGTGGGAATGCGGGCGTTGGCGGAAGAGGCAAAAGTCAACTTGGGCGCGGCGATATATCACTATAGCTCGAAGGAGGCGCTCTGCATTGAAACCTTCATGCGCCGCTTTCGCCCCGCCAACGCTCATCCACCCATTCCACACCCACCTAAACCACCACGCAGATGAACAACTTCATCATGTCAAAATTCCCGCTATCACTGCTCGCTGCGGCTCTGGCTTTGACCGGCTGCACGATGATTCCCAAATACGAACGCCCGGTTGCGCCGGTGGCGGCGCAGTATCCGTGGACAACTGAGGCAAAAGCCGGACCGGCCGCTTCCGATATCGCCTGGCAGAACTTCTTCGCCGACGAACGTCTCAAAAAGTTGATTGAACTGGCACTGGCCAACAACCGTGATTTTCGGGTGACCATGCTCAACGTCGAGCAAAGCCGCGCGCAGTATCGGATCACGCGGTCGGCGTCATTTCCCAGCGTTAATGGCGGCGGCAGTTTCACCCGCTCGCATGCCGCGGACGTCACGTCGGACCAATGGAGTGCGAGTCTTGGTACGACCGCGTATGAATTGGATTTATTTGGCCGGGTGCGCAGCCTGAACAAACAGGCCTTGGAAAAATATTTCGCCACCGAGGAAGCGCAACGCAGCGAACAAATTTCCCTCGTGGCCGAAGTCGCCGATGAATACTTCACGTTGCGCCAAGTGGAGGAGCAGCTTCAACTGGCGCGGCAGACCCTGGCGGTGGTGCAGGAATCCTACGATCTCAACAAAGCCACCTTCGATGCCGGAGCAGCCAACGAACTCGATCTGCGCACGGCGGAAGGCCAGGTGCAGACGGCGAAGATCAACGTGCTGACCTACGAACGCCAGCGGGCGCAGGCGGAGAATTACCTGGTGCTGCTCGTCGGCCAACCGCTTCCGGCGGACATGCCCGCGCCCATGGCGTTTAATGACACCAACCTGCTGGCGGAAATCCCGGCGGGACTGCCCTCCGAACTGGTGCAACGTCGCCCGGACATCCTGGAAGCCGAGCACACGTTGAAGGCCGCGAACGCGAACATCGGCGCAGCCCGTGCCGCATTCTTCCCCACCATCAAGTTCACCGGCTCGGTTGGCACGACCAGTGATGAATTCTCCAAACTGTTCGGCTCGGGCACGGGCGTCTGGAGTTTTTCCCCACAGGTCACTGTGCCCATCTTTACCGGCGGCCAGAACCTAGCCGATCTGGACGCGGCGAAAATCAGCACGCGCATCGAAGTGGCCAATTACGAGAAAGCCATCCAGACCGCATTCCGAGAAGTGGCGGATGCGCTTGTTGCCAACAGCAGTTATGCGGCTCAGATTGACGCACAAGCGGCGTTGATCAATGCCCAGCAAATTCGTTTCAATCTCGCCAACGTTCGCTATCGCAATGGCGAGGACACCTACCTGAACGTGCTGTCCGCGCAGCAGGACCTTTACAGTGCTCAACAGGGCCTTCTCCAGGCTCAATTCAACAAACTCGCCAGCCAGATTTCGCTCTACCAAGCTCTGGGTGGCGGCTGGAAATAATTACCTAGGATTATAACAATGAAACTGAATATGAAACTTTCCCACGTGTTGCCAGCAACTCTCGCGGCATTCACCCTCACGATTTGCTCCGGTTGCAAACCATCGGGCGGCGGTTCGCACAAATACGAAACCGCCCCCGTCACTCGTGGAAACATCGTGCAGCACGTCACCGCCAGCGGCACGTTGAGCGCCGTGGTCAGCGTGGACGTCGGCAGCCAGGTTTCCGGAAAAGTCGTCGCGCTGTATGCCGACTACAACTCGCCGGTGAAAAAAGGCCAGACCGTCGCGGAGATCGACCCGACCGTCTACCAAGCGGAATTGCGCAAGGCCGAGGGCGATCTCGCCAGCGCGAAGGCGACCGTCACGCTCAAGCGCCAGAACCTTGAGCGAAAGAAAATTCTTGTGCCGTTGAAGGCAGCCTCGCAGCTGGATTTGGATCAGGCCGTCGCCGAGCTGGCGGAGGCCGATGCCTCGGTGACCGTCAACAAGGCGTCGCTCGAAAGCGCCCAGGCGAATCTCGGCTACTGCAAGATCACCGCGCCCGTGGATGGCCTCGTCATCGCGCGCAAGGTCGACCTCGGCCAGACGCTCGCCGCCGCCATGACCACGCCGGTGCTGTTCACCATCGCGCAGGACATCACCAAGATGAACATTAGCGCCTCGGTGTCCGAAGCGGACATCGGCCAGGTAAAGGAGGCGCAGCCGGTGGACTTCACAGTGGACGCGTTTCCTGATGAAGTTTTCCACGGCACGGTCACGCAGGTGCGCAAGTCGCCCACAACCACGCAAAACGTCGTCACCTACGAAACCATCATCACCGTGGACAACCCGGAGCAGAAATTGTTTCCCGGCATGACGGCGGACGTTTCCATCCTCGTTGCCGAACGCGCAAATGTTCTAAAAATTCCCAACACCGCTCTGCGTTTCACGCCGCCGGACGGCGCGAGGTTCGAGCAGACGCCGCCGACCAAGCTGGGGCGCATCCAGCGCCTCGTTTATTCGCCGGGTAGCGACGCCTCGAAACTCAAGCCCGTCATCGTCAAAACCGGCATCACTGACGGTGTGGACACGGAGATTCTTGAAGGTCTTGTGGAACACACGCCCGTCGTGACCTCGACACTTTCCGGCAGCACCAAAACCAGCGACTTCGGCGGCCCACCTCCCAGCCCATGAACACGTTCGCCAACAACAAGCCTGTCATCCAGCTCCGCGACCTCGTCAAGACCTACCAGACCGGCGAAGTCGAGGTGAAGGCCGTGCGCGGTGTCACGCTGGACATCCAGCGCGGCGACCTCGTGGCCATCATGGGCGCGAGTGGTTCGGGCAAGTCCACCTTGATGAACACACTTGGCTGTCTGGATCAGCCCACGGGTGGAAATTATCTGCTCGACGACATCGCGGTGTCCAGGCTGAACCGCAAGGAGCTGGCGAAGTTGCGGAACAAGAAAATCGGCTTCGTCTTTCAAAGCTTCAACCTTCTGGCCCGCACGTCGGCCTTGGAAAACGTCGAACTGCCCATGTTTTACAGTCATCCGCTGATTCCTTTGCGGGAGCGGCGCCAGCGCGCCGTGCAAACGCTGGAGGAAGTGGGCCTCGGCGACCGGCTTAGCCATCATCCGAGCCAGCTTTCCGGGGGACAGCAACAGTGCATCGCCATCGCCCGCGCGCTGGTAAACCGGCCGGAACTGGTGTTGGCCGACGAGCCGACTGGCAATATCGACACCCGCACCAGCATCGAGATCATGGGGCTGTTCCAGGATCTCAACGACAACGGCATCACCATCGTCATGATCACGCACGAGCTGGACATCGCCGCCTACTGCAAACGCATCGTCGTCATGCGCGACGGCTTGGTCATCAGCGACACCCGGAACGAGAACCGCCGTTTTGCCCGCCAGGAAATCGCCACGCTTTATCAAGCCGAGCAAAAAGCCAAACTCGCCTGAACCATGATATTTCTCGATTACATCCGAACCTTCCTGATGAGCACTTTGCAGACCGCGCTGATTTCCCTCCGCGCCCTGCGCCGCAATAAAATGCGCTCCATGCTCACCGCGCTGGGCATCATCATCGGCGTCGCCTCCGTGGTCGCCATGATCGCGGTTGGCAACGGCGCGCAGGCGCGCATTACCAGTCAGGTGTCCGCCCTCGGCCAGAATCTGCTCACCATATTCGCCGGCAGCCGCAAATCGGGCGGCGTGCGGTCCGGTCTCGGCAGCGCCAGCGCCCTGACCCTTGCCGACGCCGACGCCATTGGCCGCGAAGTGACGGATGTCGTGGCGATCAGTCCGGAGGCTTCCACCACCGCTCAGGCCATCGCCAATGGTCGCAACTGGTCCACCACCATTGCCGGCGAATCGTCCGACTACCTGAAAATCCGCGATTGGAAGCTGGCCTCCGGCTCGATGTTCACCGACCGCGAAGTTCGTAGCGCAGCGAAAGTGGCCGTCATCGGCTCGAAAACAGCGAATGAACTTTTCGGCCCGCTCAATCCCGTCGGCCAGACCGTACGCGTGGGCAACATTCCGTTCGTCATCACCGGTCTGCTGGAAAGCAAGGGCGCGGGCATGGGCGGTCAGAATCAGGACGACCGCATCATCATCCCCTACACCACCGCGATGAAACGCATCACCGGCGAGAAATACCTGCGCTCGATCAACGTCCAGATCGGCAGCGCTGACCGCATGGAAGTCGCCCAACAGCAGATCACCAGTCTGCTCCGCCAGCGCCACCGCCTGACCACGGGCCGCGACAACGACTTCAATATTTTCAACCAGAAGGAAATCGCCGATACCGTGAATTCGATTTCCAAGATTATTACCCTACTGCTCGGCTCGATTGCTGGCATTTCACTGGTGGTGGGCGGCATCGGCATCATGAACATCATGCTGGTGAGCGTCACCGAACGCACCCGCGAAATCGGCATCCGCATCGCCGTCGGCGCGCAACCCGGCGATATCCGGCTACAGTTCCTCATCGAAGCCATTACGTTGAGCCTGTTGGGAGGGATCATCGGCGTGCTCCTCGGCGTGGGCGTATCAAGACTCGTTGCGGTCTTCGCCGATTTCAAAGCCATCGTGTCCGTCGGTTCAATCATTCTTGCCTTCGGCGTCAGCTTTGTGATCGGAGTGTTCTTCGGTTTCTATCCCGCGCACAAGGCCGCGCATCTAGACCCCATTGAAGCCCTGCGCTATGAATGATGCGACTTTACTACCGCCACCAAGCGTCAAAGCAGTCGTGGTGGTGCCCAAATCCTTCGCCAGAATACCGGCCGTCAGGACGATAGCTTGTGTTGGACAATTGCTTGTCGCCCAAGCACAATTAGAATCGTGAATCGAAAGGAAATCCTATGAAACTCGGCAAAACATTCCTGTTGGCAGCGGGTATCCTGAGCATCTGCCTGACCACGGTCTCTGCCCAGATATACGACTTCACCACAATCGCCGGGACCGCCGGGAGTGGGGGCGACAATGATGGATACGGCACCTCCGCGTTGTTCAGTAATCCCATGAGCGTTGCTGTGAGCAGCACCGGCGATGTTTTTGTTGCCGACTACGGGAACAACACCATTCGCAGGATTATACCGTCAGGAACAAACTGGGTGGTCGTCACCATTGCCGGGGAATCCGGAAACTCCGGCAGCAACGACGCTGTTGGCACCTCCGCATTGTTTAATAGTCCCACAGCGGTTGCGGTATACGGCACCGGTGTTGTTTATGTCGCCGATTATGGGAATAACACCATTCGCCAGGTTGCTTTGTCAGCCGGGTCTTGGACAGTGAGCACCATTGCCGGGAAAGCCGGAGATTTTGGCAGCTCCAATGGGATTGGCACCTCCGCGTTGTTCAGTAATCCCGTGAGCGTTGCTGTGAACAGCACCGGTGTTGTTTATGTCGCCGATTATGGGAATAACACCATTCGCATGATTACCCCGGAGTCTGGGTATTGGGTGGTTAGCACCATTGCAGGGAAGGCCGGGAAGTCCGGCAGTACTGACGGCACCAACAGCATTGCTCGATTTTATGGTCCCGCAGGCGTTGCTGCGGACGGGGCCGGCAATATTTATGTCGCTGACTACGGGAACAACACCATTCGCAGGATTGTTCCGGTGGGGACGAACTGGGTGGTTAGCACCATTGCCGGGAAGGTCGGGAGCAAAGGCAGTACTGACGGCACGAACAGCGCTGCGAGGTTCTATTATCCCATTGGGGTTGCCCTTGACAGCACCGGCAACGTCTATGTGGCCGATTACGAGAACAGCACTATTCGCAAGATTACGCCGGTTGGGACGAACTGGGTGGTGAGCACCATTGGCGGGATGGCCAAGAAAACTGGCAGCGCCAATGGTGTTGGCAACAGTGCGCGGTTTTATTATCCCACTGGGGTTGCCCTTGACAGCACTGGCAACGTGTATGTGGCCGACACGTACAACGACACCATTCGGCGTGGATTGGCCATGCTGGCAACCTTTGTTCCGTTAACCGGCACTTACAACGGTCTGGTTATCCAGACGAATGCGCCGTCTCAAGCAAGTTTAGGAGCTCTCAAGCTGGTGCTGACCGAGACAGGTTCATTTGCGGCAAACCTGACGATGGGCGGAGTGAGCGCCGCCTTTGGAGGACAATTTGATTATACCGGCAACGTGACAAATGTGGTCACGGTCGCCAGGACGAATTCTTTGCACGTGATTATGCATTTGGACATTTCCACCAGCACGGAACAAATCACGGGCACGGTTTCCAATAGCGCCTTCCGATCAGAGCTGGTCGCGGATCGTGCAACCTTCAGTAAGGCAAGTCCATGTTCTCTGACGGGCCTGTACACCTTCGTGTTGGAACCGCCAAGCGATACGGATCTTCCTCAAGGCTACGGCTATGGCACGTTGAGGATTGCATCCACGGGAAGCGGCAAGTTATCGGGCGTTTTAGGAGATGGAACCAAACTCAGCGCTACCGTTCCAATCTCCAAACACGGTACTGCGCCGCTTTACAGCGCGCTATACGGGAAGAAAGGCGCATGCGCCACTTGGCTGAATTTTACGAACAATACCATTGAAGCGACGACGTATTGGATCAAGCCGCCAGTATCTTCCAGTCGCTATTATCCAGCCGGCTTTACGACCAACGTGACGTTGCTCGGCTCGAAGTACGTAGCCCCATCCAAAGGCAGCCCAATGCTCACCCTGAGCAACATTACCGGCAATGTCGTATTAACGCTTGGCGGCGGAAACATTGGCGCTATGTTGTCGAACTACGTGACGGTTGCAACCAATAACACCATTACGATCGTGTCGGGTGGCGGCGCAACCAACCTGACGCTGAAGCTTACGTCGAAAAATGGGGCATTCGCTGGCGGCTTCACGCATCCGGTGACTCATAAAACGGCGAAGTTCAGCGGAATCGTGCTCCAGTCGCAGAATTTCGGCGCCGGCTTCTTCAGCGGCACAAACGAAACGGGTTATGTGGCCCTTGATCCGGTAGAGTAGGAAGGGCTGCTGTTTGGCGATCTGAAGTGCCGATAGGCACTTCGGCCTGAAAACAGTCCGCTGACACTGGACATGAGTCGATATGCATTTCAACAGGCTCAGTGACGGGTGGTGTCACAGAACGTCCTCCGACGAGCGAAATTTTTGGTGCTGTATCAGTTTGTCGTGATTCGTAGCGGTTTCGACTAGGAAACTGGTAGGCGCTATGGGATATTGCCCCCGTGCCAAAGAAGAAGCGTGTACTAGATTTCAAGCAGACTGCGGTCTCTGTGGTCCGAGCCGCCGCTGGGACTGAATCTCTCCGGTCACCTCACGGCGAGCCTTCCGCCAAAGCCAAGAACGAAGCAGCCGCGCTATTAGGGCGTCTTGGCGGGTTGAAAGGTGGGAAGGCTCGCGCCAAGAAACTTTCTCGCGAACGCCGACGCGAGATCGCACGTATGGCGGGCATTGCAAGCGGAAAAAGTAGAAGAAAAACGGGATTGTCTATCAGCAAATGATCGCTTGTAGCGCCTCCCGCCGGTAATCCGTCCCATACTACACAAACTGGCATCTGCCAGATTGGACTCCGCCCTTCTCTCGCCTCCAGGTTAATCGCTTGAGGCGCAATCCCCGCCTCTCGCTAACAGAAGTATTTTTGTGTTTGAAAACTTGAGCGCTCAAGTTCAGTATATCCTCATGAAGCGGCTAAAGCCAGAGAAGCGGGTGCATTGATCGGGAGTAGAGATGGCTGATCCATGAGAGGTTTTGCTAAATGGCCGAGGATCCGAAGGCGTAGATACCGCAGGTCGGGGACAGCCAGCTATCAGGTCGACTTGGGAGCCGTCAATGGCAGGCGCGTCCGGAAACAGTTTCCCACGAAGGACGAAGCCGTGACATTTGCACAAAGGGCACGAACGGCTCGTGAAAGAGAAGGGGCAGCGGCTTTTAGCATTCCTTCGGAGGTTCGCGTCGAAACAGCGCGGTGCATCGAAATGCTTGCGCCGCACGGGGCCACCCTGACCGAAGCGGTGCGCTATTACTTGGAACACTTTGTTAGCCACCGTTCCGCTCCCCAAGTTGCAGAGATGGCGACTCGGTTACTTGAAGACACTAAATCAGCGGGACGGAGGGAACGAACAATACGTGGTCTCCGGAACTTCCTCCATAATTTCTCGCGTGAGTTTGGTGACCGTCAACTCACTGACATCACGGTTGAGGAATTGCAGCACCATTGCTGCCCACCAAGACTGGCTCCGCGAACGAGGCTCAATAACCTGAGAACGGCAACGCAACTTTACAACTATGCCATCAAGAACGGGTGGGGGGGACGACAACTTGGCGAAGCGCATTGCGCGTCCGGCCCGCGAAGAGAAAGAACCCGGTGTGCTAACGGTGGATCAAGCACATCGGTTACTCCGGCGCGCCGGCGAGTTCGAACTGTTGCCGTACATGGCTCTGGGACTGTTTGCCGGCATACGCGCTGCAGAATTGATGAGGCTGGATTGGGCGGCGATCAAATCCGACGAGAGAATGATCGTCATCGGGGCGGACATCGCCAAGACTCGCTCTCGACGAGTAATCCCCATCAACGACACACTCGCGGCATGGCTTGCGTTGTGCCTGAAGCCAAGCGGACCTGTCGTCGACCAAAAATCATTTCTAAAGAGGTTTCCTCAACTCAAGCATGCCGCTGGAATCAAACACTGGCCCAACAACGCCCTCCGTCATTCCTACGCCAGCTACCACTTGGCTGCATACATGAACCCCATTCAAACTGCACACTTCATGGGTCACGTTGGAGGAACAGAAATGCTCCACAGCCACTACAAGGGTTTGGTTTCCAAGACCGAAGCAGACAGATTCTGGGCTTTGCGTCCGTCACCATCGAGTGCTCCGAAAGCTCCAGAGATCGCCACCGCGAATTGAAGTGAGTAGCGCAAACGCGTCCCACCTGCCCACAGAGGAAATGCAGACGGCTGCGTTCAAAGCTGGAATCCCGCGCCCCCCGCGGAGTTTACCCCGAACTGGTTCGGGGCTTGTCCCGCTGGTTTTGGTTTGTTAAGCTGTGCGCGTGCCTGATCAGCAACAAAAGCTATCGGAGCTTTTACAGCGCTACGAACGCGACAAGACCAAGCCCAGAACAGAGGCCGATGTCAGCGCCAACTTTGTTGATCACCTCTTTGCCGCGCTTGGCTGGGACATCACGAATCCCAACGAGTACAATCGCCAACGCTACGTCCGCGAGGCGGGCTTTGCAGATATCGGGTTGCTTTTGCGCGGCGAACCGAGAATCTTCGTCGAAGTAAAACGGTTTGGGCTGATACCCAAATCGACCGAGCGGCGCGGCGACCGAACACCCGAAGAGAAACAGGCTTTCAAATACGCCCGCCAAGCAAAGATTAAGTGGGCAATCCTGACCAACTTCGAGCGGCTTCATGTCTTCGACGCCGACCAAGAACGCCTGATCCTCGCGTTCGACGATCCGCAGGATTACCAGAGACGAATCGAAGACCTTAACCGTCTCGCCAAAGCGAACATCGAACGCGAAAGCCTTGAACACTTCGCGAAGATCGAAGCCAAGGAAGATCTCGACCGAAGTTTTCTCGAGAACTTGAAGCTTTGGCGCAAGTTGCTCGGGCAGGACATCCTTGATCGCAACCGCGACAACGAAGTCATCCTCATGGCGGGCCAACCCGATCTCGACAAGTTGCGCCGCGTCGTGCAGCGCATCCTCGACCGGCTTGTCATCATTCGTTTTGCCGATGACCGCGAGTTGCTGGACGACTTTGGTGTTATTGAGGCGATGCTCAGTGGTTTCAAAGCACGCCGGAGCTATGCCGCCGAAGGTAAACTTTACCGCGACTTCCTCGAGTTTTGCGCGGGGATGGATCGCAAGCACAACACCGAGATTTTCAGCCCGAAGCACCCCAGTGAGAAAGTCACCGTCGGCAATGATTGTCTGGAAAAGGTTTTTGACGAAATCACAGCCATCACCTTCCGTAAATTCAGTTCCGATGTTCTCGGCAACACGTACGAAAGTTATCTTGGCCATCGCCTGGAACTCAAAGACGGACGTATCGAACTGGCCGAACGCCGTGACATCCGCAAAGGCGCGGGCATCTACTACACGCCAACATACATCGTCCGTTACATCGTGGACAATACGCTCGGCAGAAAACTACAGGAACTCGAAGCCCAGCACGGTCTGAATGCCGGACATGAAGCGCGCAAACTTAAGGTGCTCGATCCCGCCTGCGGCAGCGGCTCATTCCTAATCTATGCCTTCGACGTGTTGGCCAAATTCTACGAACGCTGTAACGAGCGCCTACTGAAGGAGAATGCTCGGTTGCGCAAAGACACGCGGACGGGCGAGCAACTCGAGGTTCTGGCAACCATCAAATCACTGCCGAAGTTGTTGCTCAGCTACCCGAAGATCATACTCGAAGAGAACCTCTACGGGGTGGACCTCGATGAAGAAGCTGCCGAGCTGGCAAGCGTCAACCTCATTATGAAGGCGTTCGACCGCGTTACTTCTAATGGTCGCAAGCTTCCGCTTATCCTCAACCAGAACGTCAAAGTCGGCAACTCGCTCATCGGCTACCTCCCCGGCGCGAAACTCTGGGAGAAGGCCGCTATTCCCAACAAGGACCTCGAACATCTCATCACCTTGCGGCAACAAGCCCGTGCGACCGATGACGACAACAAGAAACGCAAGCTGCTCGATGAAGTCGAAGTGGAAACGCGCCACATCGCCGAGCCGCTGAATGAGCCATTGAGAAAGTTTTCCCCGGAGCCTGCTACCAAACGTCCCTTCCACTGGTCTGTTGAATTTCCAGAAGTGTATTCGCGCGAGAACGCAGGCTTCGACATTGTGGTGGGTAATCCGCCCTATGGTACGATTGGGGACGAGGCCTTCCTGCGATCTCAGTTTAGTGCGTGCAGGGACAACGCAGATGCCTATGTTGCCTTTATGGGACGAGCTAATGCGCTTACTGCAAAGGGCGGACGGATTGGACAGATCGTACCTCAAACTTGGCAAACGGGAGTCAATTTTGCAGCGCTTCGTGAAGAGATGCTACAGTGCTTCGCCGTCGAGTTTGTCGTAAACTTGCCATTTGACGTATTTCCCGACGCATATGTTGACACCGGTATCGTGGTGTTTGCGAAGCCGGAAGCTCAGGAGGATCACGTAGTCAGGACGTTCGCTTTCCCCAAGCATGCCAGGGCAGTCCTCGACGGCTTGACCTATAAGAGGATTCGTCAATTCGAGTGGTTAAAGGGCCGACGGATTGTCACGCTCGACCCACAATGCTCTCTAGTTCTGCAGAAGTTCTCCGATCCGGGGAAAACCGTCTCCCTTGGCAAGATTGCCAAGTCCGCGAGAGGTATTCTTACGCGCACGGAAGATGTGGCGACGCAACCAAAGAGCAAAGATTGGAAACCATACTTCATCGGGAAGCTTGACCGTTACGAAATTGAGCCCGCAACCCAGTACGTACACTATGGCGATCATCTTCCCGAATGCCCCAATTCCCTTGAGTTCTTTGAAGGGCCGCGAATCTTGGTTAGGCGACTGATCAATCGAAATGACCGGCTAATGTGCGTGAAGGTCGAAGACACGTTCGTGACCAAGAAAGACATCTATTGCTTTAAGATGACAGTTAAAAAACCTTCCGCGTCTTATGTCCTAGCTCTTCTTAACAGTCGCTTATTTTCATTCGCCTACACCGAGCAAGACGTCGCTGCGACGAAGGATGATTTCCGACAAGCGACTTTGGAAGCTTTGCGCGCTATGCCAATACGCAAGGTCGAGGGAACATCGGAAAAAGTCCTTCATGACAGCCTGACTAAGGATGCTGAGAATATGCTCCATCTTCGTCGCGACAAGGCGATTGCGGAGCAGGCGTTCGCAGAAGCGCTCAACAATCATCCACACGAGTGGAAGGAGTTGGGTGATACATACTGGAATCGCGCGGATTACGTGCCACTCATCGAGAAGAAAGCGCACGTCAACCCTAGCGACACGGGCGCAATCACTGGTTTACGTTGCGAGTTGGACGGCAAGACGAT
>CAIKBP010000015.1 GCA_903825695.1 uncultured Verrucomicrobiota bacterium | reverse complement strand
CGATCTTGTCAATGGCGTCATTGATTTCTTTGAGCAGATTGCCCTGCCTCAGGGCTTTTTGCTCTTCCTGGGCCTTGAGATGGGTGCGATGAAACTCCTCAATGTCCTGCTGAGACTTGCGGACCTCCTCCAGTTTGTCGGTCATCGCCTTGCGCTTCTGCTCTTTCACCCCCGCGGTGTATTCGGGTTTCTCAGATTCATCGCGAAGTTTGACGAGTTCGTCGCTGAGTTTGTGGTATTCCGCAAGCATCCTGTTTTCTTCTTTGCTGTTGCTCTCGCCGGTCTCCTGAAGTTTTTTCGACTCGATCGGCGTCTTGTAGTATTCGTTGAACAATCGGTTCAGGTCCACCGTGACAATCCGACCCGATAGCCCTTCTGCCCGTGCCGTCGCCGCCACTGCCAACACGCCCGCCACCAACCACACCGCTAATTTTTTCCCGCGCATTTTTTTACACCTTTCTTTGCCTGAATACTGCCGTCTCACCTAGAACTGATATCCCACGCTGAACTGAATGTGTCCGGTCTTACCACTCGTTTTGTCCGTTTGCAGCGGATATCCATAGTCCAACCGCAGCGGTCCGATCGGCAAGTTCAACCGCACGCCGATACCAACGTCGGACTTCAAATCGCCCACCCCAAAATCGTATGCCTCGCGCCATACGTTGCCAATGTCGAAGAACAGCGCGCCGCGCACCCGTTCAACGACTGGAAACGTGTATTCCGCCGTCGCGTTCGCGAATGAATTGCCGCCGATCGGCTCATTTTGCACATCCTTTGGGCCAACGTCGCGGTAGGAAAACCCGCGCAACGTGTTCGCGCCGCCGAGGAAATAACGGTCAAACATCGGCACATCGTCCACTTTGACAAACTTGCCGATGCTTGGTTCAAACACGATGGGGCCGGAACCTTTGGAATTCCCATACGCATCCACTACGCCTGCGGCCCCAAGCACCTGCAGCACGTGCCCATTGAACATAGGAAAATAAAACGCGGTCTTCGCGTTGAGCTTGTACACCGAGACATCGCCGGCGAACGGTCCTCCCGCCACTTCGCCCGACACCTCCGTGCGATTGCCGTGCGTGGTGAGAAACACGTTGTCGCGCGTATCCCAGATCAACCCTGCTTGCATCGCGCTACGCAGTTTGCCGTTAGATTGCGACTGCAATTCCTGCGACGCGTTGTGATCGACCTCCATGCTGATCTCCTGGACGCTGTACTGCATCTGAGCGCGCAGAAAATCGTTCAGGCTCTTCTCCAACCGCAACGTGCCGCCCGTCCGTTGCTCCACGAACTGGGTGCTCAAATAACTGGCGGAATTGTGGAATAAATCCACCCCCAACGACAATCGCTGATCCATGAACCACGGTTCGGTAAATGAAAGGATGTAGTCCTGCCGCTTGATGCCGATCTGCATTCGCAACCGCAGCTTCTGCCCCGCGCCCGTAAACGTCGACCAATTGAACAGGTCGAAGTTACCTTGCGTCAGCTCGACAAACCCAAGAAAGCTGTCAATCGAGCTGAACCCGGCACCGAACATCACGTTGCCCGTGCGCTGCTCCTCGACGGTCAGCACAAGGTCGCGGCGGTTCGGTACGTCGGTCGGCTCAGGCCGGCTTTCGACCTTCGAGAAGTAGCCGAGGTTCTTCAGGCGGTCGACGCCCCGATCAATGCGAATCGTGTTGTAGATGTCGCCCGGCGTCACCGGCAACTCTCGACGGATCACTTTGTCCTTGGTCGTGACATTGCCACGAATGTCAATTCTCTCGATATAGGTCAGCTCGCCTTCGTGGATGATGTAGAGCAGATCCATGCGCCCGGTCTCGACGTTCGGTGTCTTCGTCACACCCACGTTTGTGTCCAAATAGCCGCGCCCGCCATAGTAATCCTCCACCATCTTGATATCCGCCGTCAGACCGCCGGGCGTGAACAATTGTCCCATGTTCATCTTCAACTGCTTCTCCAGTTCCGCGGTCGGAAACAGTTTGTTACCCTCGATCCGCACGTTGCCCACCTTGTACTGATTCCCCTCCGAGATGGTGATAGTGATGACCATCCAGCGGTCGCCGACACGTTCTATGCTCGTATTCGTGATTTCCATGTCAATGAACCCATGCTCGCGGTAGAAATCACGGATCTTCTCCAAATCCTCCTGGAACTGCGCGTCCTGCAGCATACCACTGTCGTTCAACCACGACATCCACCAGCGACGCTTCGTCTTGACCATAGACTGCAACCCGCTGCGGAACCACAACGCACCCTTCTCCGATGGGACAAACCGGTTGCCGACAAACCGCACCTCCTTGATAAACACGCGGTTGCCCTCCGTCATTTTGAACTTCACCAACGCGCCGCCCGTGTCCTTGTCGATACTAACCTGCGGATCGATCTTCACGTCGGGATAGCCGGTCTTCTGGTACAATTGCGCCATCTTTCGCACGTCCTCGGACAGCTTAAACTCGCTGAGAATGTCGCCGACCTTCACGCTAAGTTCACGCCGCAACCGTTCCTCCTTGAACCGCTTATTCCCCTCAAATGTGATCTCCTTGATCGTTGCCTTACCCTGCACCTGGAAAATGACTTTCACGCCCCCCTCGACCGGTTCCTCCAGCACCCGGACATCCGAAAAATTCCCCGTGGCAATCAGATTGCGCACGTCCTGCTCGATCACCTCGCGTGCCCGCGGTTTACCGACGGCAGTCTGGATGTTGGCTGTGATTAACGTGCGATTGACCGTCTCCGGCCCGGTGAATTTGATCTCGATCTCACGAACGACAGGCCCGGGCTCCTGCGCGCAGACCGCCAGCACAGACCCAATGACGCCCAAAATCGCTAATGCTGCAGACCAGCGCCTCATTCCCTGCTCCTTTCCGTATCGGGAATGTCCTCTTCCTCAATCTTCGCCCGGTCCTCGAACCGCGTAAACTCGTGGCGAAATGTTAGGCGCACATCGCCCGTGGGCCCGTTGCGTTGTTTGGCGATGATTAGCGTTGCTTCACCCTTGAGCTGTGCTCTCCTGTCCTCGTCATCCTCGTACACCTCGGGTCGGACAAGCAACCCGACCACGTCCGCGTCCTGCTCGATCGCGCCCGAGTCGCGCAAATCGGCCAACCGCGGTATGCCTTCGCCACGCGATTCCGGCTGCCGGTTCAACTGGCTGAGGACGAGGATTGGAATCTGCAATTCTTTTGCCAATCCCTTCAGGCCCGCCGAAATGTCCGCCACCTCTACCTGGCGGCTGAGATCCGCCCGCCGCGACGGCGCGCGCATCAATTGCATGTAGTCAATCACCAGCAACCGGATGTCGTGCTGCGACTTCATCCGCCGCGCTTTTGCGCGGACTTG
>CAIKBP010000014.1 GCA_903825695.1 uncultured Verrucomicrobiota bacterium | reverse complement strand
CGGTGGGGTAAAAGGAAGTATCAGTTCAAATACATTCTATAATCTTAAAGCAACCTTCTCTGATTTATCGGATGTTTACTTTTATGTGAATGACACGACTAAAGACTCGCAAAACCAAAGGCTGCAAAACAGCCAAAGCGGAAGAAGGCCGAGGAGCAAGAATCGCCGCCCGTCATGCCACAAAAGGCAAAAGCCAAGGACGAAAACCCGCAACTGACACTGTTCTGAGATGCTATGGATTTCGCGCTTTCAAATCATGCTGAAAACGAAGCGCATCGCCGGGGCATCTCCCGTGCCATGGTGCTCGATGTGCTTCGCAACCCCTAACAGATTGTTCCGTGCCGTCCTCCACGGAAGGCTTATCAGTCTAGAGTGGTCTTTGGTAGTGGCAAGGTGTATCTGGTGCGAGTCATTGTCGGTTCAAGTGAAACATCTGCAAAGGTAGTGACGATCTATCGCACCAGCAAGATCAACAAGTATTGGAGAGCACCATGAAAGCGACATACGATCCCGACGTCGACATCCTGAGGATTCTGTTCAGCAACGAGCACATCGAGGAGAGTGACGAGGACAAACCCGGCGTTATCATTGATTATGGCCATGATGGCCGTGTGGTGGGCATCGAGATACTTGACGCCGCCGCACGCCGCGCGTCGTCTACATGCGGACGTGTGCAACCGTTGAATTGCAGCGGCAATTCCATGGCAGTATCCTCTACTTGAATCTTTTGCACGACTCCGCGAAGGCAATTATGCTACAATATCCGCAGACTGTTGTGATTGAACAATGAACTCGAGCATGAGGTGTGCGATGAAACGGATGATGCGCGCGGCAGCATTGGTGACGTTGACATGGGGCGTGGCGCAATCGGCGCTCGCCTGGACGAACCTGTGCGGGTATTCGTTCCCCGACTCGTACGATGGCACGGGACCGACAGTGACTGACCTCGGCGGCATGGGCAACAACTCCACGGTCAGGACCAACGTGGATTCGTACGCGCCGGGCGAGTTTCCAACCGACGGCTCGGGCGGCTCGTTTTTGACAATCCTGCCAAGCGGCGTGACCAATGTTTTCAAGACGAATGCCACCAAACTGCTGTCGAACGACAAGATCGCGCTGTACGGCGGCTATGTGATGGAGGCCTGGTTCCGCTGGAACGGAACGCCGAACGGCGCGATGCGGCTCTGGGACTATGCCGGCACGGAGGTGTTGGGGCTTGACGGAAGCGCGGGCATGCTGTTCTTTGGCGCCGTCAACGGTTACGACGATGCGACATACGACTGGAGGGATATCTCGACCAATGGCGTTCAGCCGAACGTGTGGTATCATGCCGTGGGCGTCTTCGACACGCAGGGACGAACGGTTGAAGCTGATGGGAGCATTGGTGGCACGATGAAGCTCATTGTTGACGACCAGCTTGTTGCCTCGCTCTTCTGGCACAAAGGCGTCTACGGCGACAACCTCAATCGGAGGATGTGCGTCGGCGAGCATCCGGAAGTAGACTACGACGGCTGCGATTTCCGCGGGCTGATCTACAACCCGCGCGTGACACTGGGCATTCCGCCGCTGCCACTGCCGCCCAATCCGCCTACGGGCGTGAGCGCGTCGGACGACCTCACCAACGTCATCCGCGTCACGTGGACGGCGAATCCCTCGGCCACGAACTATATCGTGTTGCAGAACACTATCAACGATCCCTCCACTGCAACGCCAATCGGCACCACCAACAGCACCTCGTTTGACGATGTCGTCTCAGGCACGTACTACTATTGGGTCCAGGCCGAGAACGAATTTGGCGTCAGCGGCGTCAGCGTTGGAGACGTCGGGTTTGGCGTCGCCCTGCGCCTGCCCGGCGCGCCCGACAACGTTGCGGCCACCGACGGCACGCTCACTGGCCTTGTCACCATCACCTGGGATGCG
>CAIKBP010000013.1 GCA_903825695.1 uncultured Verrucomicrobiota bacterium | reverse complement strand
CTGTTGCGACCGCCACCAGGGTTTTATGCTTGGACGCCATAGGGCCTCCGCTCTCGGCTCCACCATCGCAGCAGGCGGCTTAGGAACGATTAACGAGCGTCGCCGCGCGCAAAAAGGTTTGTCGGGCGCTAACGATTGGCTAACCACGTCGCAAGATTGAAACGGTATTTTCACGCCCATCCTTCGATAATCCTGCGCATGCATCGAGACGGATCAATGATGTCGAAGGGCAAGATGTTCCGTGATCTGATTGGGCGTACGGCGCGGCGCGTAGGCGCTTTTGTGGCCGCCAAGCGCGGCAACGTCGCGATGATTTTCGCCTTGTCGTTGATTCCGCTTTGCGTCGCGGCGGGTACCGGTCTCGATTATGCGCGTTCTATCGTGGTGCGTTCCAGCATGGCGGAGGCGATCGACTCGGCGGCGTTGGCAGTGGGCAGCACGACGGGTCTGACTACGGCGCAGATGCAGACCCTGGCCCAGCAATATTTCACCGCGAATTACAAAGCGGATTCGTCGTACGGCACTCCGGCGGCTATCACGGTAACGCCTTCCGGCCAGTCGGTCACGATCTCCGTTTCCGATCAGATGCCGACGACCCTGATGGCGGTGGTCGGCATCAGGACTCTCGCGATCACGACCTCCACGAAGGTGGTTTGGGGTCAGATGAAGTTGTGGGTTTCCCTGGTGCTCGACAACACGGGATCGATGTGCGAACCCGACAGCCAGCCTTGCACCAACGACAATAACGCCAACATCAAGATCAATGCGCTAAAGACGGCAACCACGAACCTTTTGACCATGCTGAAAAGCGTCGCCGTGAATTCGAAGGACGTGATGGTTTCAATCGTTCCGTTCACCACTGGCGTCAATGTCGGCACGGCCAATAAATCCGCAAGCTGGCTCACTTATGCGCCGTGGGACCTGGCGGGCAGCGGCTATGGTTCCTACAAGAAGAGCAATGGTAATAGCTGTACGAAGGGCACAAGCGGCTGCAACTGGGTTGCTACCGATTCGGACCATTCGACGTGGAACGGCTGCGTCATGGACCGCAACCAGAGCTACGACGTCCAAAACACTGTGCCGTCGGCCGGCACTGTCGCGACGCTGTTTCCCGCGGCGCCCGCCGGTCTCTACAGTCAATCGAATTGGAGTCTGACCTGTCCGACGAAACTGATCGGTATGACCGACGTGCTGGACAGCACCGGGTGGACCAATCTCAACAACACTGTGACCAACATGACCGCCGGCGGCGCCACCAATCAAGCAATCGGTCTTGCTTGGGGCTGGATGCTTATGACCAGTGGTTCGCCGATCGTCGATCCCGGTGCGCTTCCCGCCAACACGCAGCAAGTGATTATTCTGCTGAGCGACGGCTTGAACACGCAAGACCGCTGGAGTGGCAGCGGTTCGAGCCAGGATTCCGGCACGGACGCGCGCATGAATCTGGTCTGCAGCAACGCCAAGGCCGCGGGCATCACCATCTACGCGGTTTTCGTCGATCTCAACGGCACGCAGGGAAATTCGACCGTGCTGCAGAACTGTGCAACGGACTCCAGCAAATATTTCGACCTGACGGCGGCAAGCCAGATCATTTCGGCATTCAATCAGATCGGCGAGCAAATCACCAATCTGCGCGTGGCACAGTAGCCAAGCGCTCTTTCTTCAGGTGAATGCAAAACTACTGCGCCGAGTTGGAAGCGGTCTTGGACAGCAATTCCTGATGCTTGGTGATTTGATCCATGTTCAGGTCGAAAGGATCCTTGCCATCGCCCGGCTGCGGCGAGGGCTCGCAGCGCGAAGCGGCACAGGAATACGTAACTTTTGCGGCGCCTCTTTGCAGCGTGACGATGGCGCTGCTTGAACCGAAGACGATGACCTGTTGGTTGCTGATCTCGGTCCCCGAGGCGTCAAGCGCGACGATATTGGTGGCACCGAAGGCTTTGCCAAGAACGAAAGCATGCCGCTTGTCGATCATGGTGATGTCGGCAATCGACGGATTTCCGACATAAAGTGTGGCGATGGGTCTGGCGAAGGCAAGCGTGCGTACTTCGTCCAGCGGAACCGCAACGGTGGCTTCGCGCGCCTGAGAAGCGCCGGCCGTCAGCAATATGCACGCTAGCAAAGCGGTGGTGTGACGCATGGGCGCGGCTCCCGTAGGATTGTTCCCGAGCAAGTTAAACGGTGCGCCGTAAAAGAAGTTTTAAGTTTTT
>CAIKBP010000012.1 GCA_903825695.1 uncultured Verrucomicrobiota bacterium | reverse complement strand
ATAAAAGTCTGAGCAAGAACGGGCGAATTGGCGATCGCACCGGTCGTCGTCTGTACCGTCACCCCATTTTGGACAACAGGAACCGACTCATTGCCTGTAAGGGTCTGAGCGGTTGGTAGCTGGGTAATAGTGATGTTTGCCATAATTAAGGTTGGGTCGCCAATCCATCAAGATTACCGTTGTTTTCGGGGGTGGCAATGTTCTGCTCTGGGCTGATCACTTCGCCACCGTATGGTACCGTGATTAGGTTGCTGTCGTCTACAGCTATGCTCAAATCAGGGCGTGGAAAACGAATCGTAATTCGTTCAGTTTGTCTGGCAGCCAGACGGTATGGATCCTTCTCATCAGCACAACCTTGGTCGCAGACCAGCAGACCGGGGAAATTCGGATCGTTGCGTGCCGTCGAGTGCGCACGCTTCATCTTGCACCGGTCGCAGATAAATATCGCGATGTCAGCGTTGCCGGTGGTGTCAAGAAAGCGTGACATCGGTTAGCGGGTGTAGACCGAAATATTCGGTTGCAGGTAGATTGGCGACTTATCGCGCTCTTCCTGCTCGGCCATTTGGAAGTACTTCTCCGCCTGCGCTTCGAGATACGTGATGCGGCCAACGTCAACGCTGGGCAGTTCTTGCGCCATTTGGTGTGCCAGCATGCACTGGATCGCCATGTACCAGCGATCAGGTATGGCAAGCTGCCCGCTAAGCGCACCAACGTCCTCGACGTAGGCCGAGTACCAGACCGTCATCTGCACGAACGGATTGGACGGGGCCGGCCACAAAGTGATTGTCGCCTGCGGAATCGTCCGGTTCAGCCAGTACTGGAAGGGCTGATTGGCTGTGAAATTCTTGTTTGGCAGGTTGGTGTAGTCATCGCGGTTCAAGCGCGACATCGTGATCTCGGTGGAGTTGTTCCCCACGTAGAACTCGGCCACGCTCAGTGTGTTACCACCAGTTTCCCGCATGCGATAGAACTGGGCATTGACGCCGGGCTCAATGTCATACCAAAGCCACTGGCCGTTGACCCATGCCGTGACGCCGGTGTCGTACAGAGTGTTCCACGTGGAACCATCGTTCGACCACTCTAGCAGGATGTGAAACGATCCTGAGACGGCGGGAAGTATACCGATAGAGCCGGCGTATACGGTGTTATTCGTGCCGTAGTCTATACCGATGTTTCCGTTAGGAGCTGTCTGTACGTCCGCCGTAGCGACGTTATTGTCAAAAGCTAGGCCCACAGTACCCGACGAGGCAAACGGCGTGCCTGTGGGCCGGCTCATCGTGCGGTATAGGGCATTCAAGACGTCATTGCCGCCAACGGGCAAGGAATACTCGTATTGGTCAGGTTTCAAGCCAAATACGTATTTTTTGATTGCAAAGTACTGGATACCTTGATTGATCAGGTTGCTCAGCAAGTAAAACAGCGATTCCTTGGCTGATTGAACCTGCTCGATGGTCAACTCTTCGGCGAATTTACCCGCACGACGAGCGCCATGGTCGATCAGCGTTTGAACGCTAATTACGGTCTGACCAACAGTGTTCGAGTACGCCATTATTTTTCCT
>CAIKBP010000011.1 GCA_903825695.1 uncultured Verrucomicrobiota bacterium | reverse complement strand
TAGTCCACGTTCATGGCGTGCGTCTTTGCCGATATCGAGCCACGGTAGTTGGGGTCATACACAACGAGGTCGGCATCGCTGCCGGTTTGTATCGTGCCTTTGCGCGGGAACAAACCGAACAACCTCGCCGCCTGTGTGCTGGCAACATCCACGAACCGATGGAGGTCAAGCCGCCTTCGTTTCACACCGTAGGTGTAAAGCAGGTTGACGCGGTCTTCGATCCCGGGCAGCCCATTGGGAATCTTCGTGAAATCACCGATGCCCATCCGTTTCTGCGTTGCGAAATCAAAAGGCGCGTGGTCGGTGGCGACCGTGCTGATGACGCCGTCACGCAGGGCATTCCACAGCGGGTCTTGGTTGCTCTTGTCCCGCAATGGAGGTGACATGACAAACTTCGCGCCCTCGAAGTCTTTACGTTCAGCGCAGGTCTTGTCCAGCAGCAGCTGTTGAATCAACGTCTCGGCCCAGACATTGACGCCGCTTCGCTTGCCGGCCAGCACTTCCTGCAATGCTTGTTCACAGCTCACATGAACAACATAGACCGGCGCACCAAGCGGTCCAGCAAGCGTCAAGAGATGATGGACGCCTTCAGCCTCGACGGACGGTGGCCGGCTTTCGTGATGCCACTCCGGGCCGGTCTTGCCTTCCGCCAGGAACTGCTTCTGAAGCGCGGCAATCATGTCCGCGTTCTCACAATGCGCAGCGGTGATTACGCCCAACCTCTTGGCCAGACGAAGCGTATTGAAGGCCTCTTCATCGCTGAGGCCGGAGACGTCCTTGTAGGCGAAGTAAATCTTGAAACTGGTGACGCCGCGCTTGACGATTTGCACTAATTGCTTCTCAACGGCATCATCGTAGCGCGTGACGCTCATGTGGAAGGCGAAGTCGCACGCGCTGTGGCCCTGAGCCTTGTCGAGCCAGAGTTCGAATGCCGGCAACGGGTCTTCCGAGCGCACCGGGCAGACCATCTCGATGAATGTCGTCGTGCCGCCGATGAGCGCGGCCTGGCTGGCGGTCTCGTGGGTGTCCTTGGCGACCGTACCCATGACCGGCAGGTAGACGTGGACGTGCGGATCGATCAGGCCGGGAAAGACAAACTTGCCAGTAGCATCAACAACTTCCGCACCCGGTACTGGCGTGATATGCCGGTCAATCCGTGTGATGGTTTCGTTCTCGCACCAGATGTCCGCGACGTAGCTCTCCGACGCAGTGACAATTTCGCCGTTCTGGATAAGAAGCGCCATCACCCGCTTGTTACCGCACGACGCGGAAAATAACAATCGCAAATCCCAGCGGCATTCATTATTCTGAAGAAAATGGACAACGTGGTGCAACGCGTAGGTGTTGTGATCTTGGCTGCCGGCAGTTCCAGCCGGATGGGCCGGCCCAAGCTCCTCCTGCCTTGGGGCGACACAACGGTCTTGGGACACCAAATCCGCGTGTGGCAAAAATTGGGCACCGGCCAAATCGCAGTCGTTTGCGCCGTGGCGGACGACACGATGCGAGCCGAACTGGATCACCTGAAGTTCCCGGCCGGCAACCGTATTATCAATCCGCAGCCCGCGTTGGAAATGTTCAGCTCGGTTTGCTGCGCCTCGCGGTGGCCGGGCTGGTTGCCACAGTTGACGCACTGGGCAATTACGTTGGGTGACCAGCCGCACTTGCGGATGGAGACTTTGCAGGCACTGCTGGCGTTCAGTGCGCAACAGCCGGCTAGCATTTGCCAACCCCGTTGCGCCGGTCGCCTGCGTCATCCGGTCATCTTACCGAAAGAACGGTTCCTGCGCTTGCGAGGTGCCAGCTGCGCCACACTTCGGGAATTCCTGCAAAGCCTGCCGAAAGAGCCGGCGAGTTGTGACATTGACGATCCGGGTTTGGACTTCGACATTGACACACCCGCGGATTATGAGCGCGCGCTGGCACTCCATTTGCGCTAATCTTGGCCAGCTTATTCAAGTATCTTGTTGACCCGATTCGGTTTTTCTCATATACAATTCTTCGTGGTCTGGTTTGTCAAAGGGACAAGTCCGTTTGTCTTGACACAGTCTACTGCAGAAGAATGGAACCCAATAAAGAAAGTGAGTAACAACCTGTCTTATTCTGCGAACCCGTGCGGTTTCGCGGAGAAACTAATGGAGGCTTGAGCTATGCGAAGTTTCGCTGGACGTGATATCCTGTCGCTTAAAGATTTCGAACGTGAAGAGTTCTTTCGTGTGTTCGAGATTGCAGAGAAACTGGAACCTATCGCGAGGAACCGCCGTAACACCGACACGCTGAAAGAGAAAACGCTGGTCAGCGCGTTCTATCAGCCGAGCACGCGTACGCGGCTTGCGCACGAAGCCGCAATGCATCGCCTCGGCGGCCACGTCACCGGGTTTGCCGATCCCAAGATGACGCGCGCTGGCGACTTTTATCAAGAGTCCATCAAGGACACCATCAAGATGCTGGAATACTATGGTGATGTGATCGTGATGCGCCACTTCCAGCAGGGCGCACCACATGAGGCGGCGAAATGGGCCAGCATACCCATCATCAACGGCGGGGACGGTTGGGGCGAACATCCCACGCAAATCCTGACCGACCTCTATACTGTCTTGCGCGAGAAGGGCCGCATCGACGGTCTCACCTGGCTCGCCGTCGGCGATATGCGCATGCGCACCATGCACTCACTGGGGTACGCGCTCACGCAATTCGATTGCCCGATCACCTTCGTCGGTCCGCCCAATATGACGCTCACGAAAGAATTCAAGGAGGAACTGAAACAGTACAACCTGCGTTTCTCCGAAGCCGAGCACGTCGAGCAGGTTATCTCCAAGGCAGACGTGATTCTCGTCGAGCCGGTCGTGCAACCTGATTACACCAAATCGCGCGATGAGCGCGGCGCGCAGGTCAACCTGACGCCGGCGAACTACAAGATCACACGCGAACTGCTTAGTACCAAAGCCAAGTCCGATGCGATTCTGCTGCATTCGCTCCCGCGCATGGACGAAATTCCCCCCGATGTGGATATCACACGTTGGTCGCGTTACTGGCAGGAGGCGTTCAACGGCGTGGTGATGCGCATGGCGCTGCTGTCACTGGTCCTCGGGGCCACGGAATAAGCTAAGAAGCTTCCGGAGAAACCTGTTTGCGCGTCTGGCCGCGGGGTGCGGCCAGACGTGACACACATTTACATTCTACCGCACTATCCGCGTGCCTGTACGTCCGTCCAGCGCGGCGGGTAGCGCCTCGGGGGAGGTGATGAGTGCTTCGCGTCCGCCTTGCTCGAGGAACAGGATGCATGCCTGGATTTTCGGCAACATCGAGCCGGGTTTAAAGTGCCCTTCGGCGGTGTACTTCTTGGCTTCGGCTACCGTGATCTTATCCAGCGCCTTCTGGTCGGGCTTGCCGAAATTCAGGTACACCTTTTCCACAGCCGTGGAAATCACCAGCATGTCCGCCGAGATCTCCTTGGCAAGCACGGCCGAGGCGCTATCCTTGTCGATCACGGCGGCCGCGCCGTGCAAGTTGCCCTGTTCGTCCTGCATCACGGGGATGCCGCCGCCGCCAACGGCGATCACAACATAGCCGTTGTCGACCAGATGCTTGATCGCGTCGGCTTCAATAATCCGGACCGGCTTCGGCGACGCCACAACGCGCCGCCAGCCACGGCCCGAATCCTCCACCATGGTCCACTTCTCGACACGCATACGTTCGTCGGCTTCTTCCTTTTTGTAGAATTGTCCGATCGGTTTGGTAGGTTTAGCGAACGCGGGGTCGCGTTGGTCCACCAAGGCCTGTGTCACCACTGTGGCTGCCAACTGTTTGAGTCCGCGCCGGTGAAACTCGTTGTACATCGCTTGCTGGATTTGATACCCAATCGCTCCCTGCGTGTCGGCGCCGATCGAATCCAGCGGCACCTCATGCAAAATTCCGCGCGAATGCTCACTGCGTAACAGGATAAATCCCACCTGTGGACCATTGCCGTGCGTGATCACGACGCGGAACCCGCGCTCGATCAAGTCGGCCATAACGCGCGCCGTTTCGACCACTGCGGCGTACTGGTCTGGCACGCTCATGTGTTTGGCGTCCTTGATGAGTGAGTTGCCGCCGATAGCAATAACGAGTGTTTTCATAGTAGAAGTGGCAGTTGATTTCATGGTATTAAACAAATTCTCCTATCACGCACAGCCGGTTGTTGGCAACAACTTACTCAACCGCGAGCTTAATGAGCATATGGCTTTCGACAATACGAGCCGAAACGCCGACGCGGTCGTGATGGCGGATGATGAGTTGTCACTTCGCCGGGGTGCGCGCCGCCAAGTTGACGCAATTCAGGACTGCGCCGGTCTTAATAAATGTTTCGATGATGCGGATTGCTTCCTCAGCAATAGCTGACTGCGCCTGTTCTGTGGATGCGCCGATGTGGTGCGTTCCGTATAGATTTGGCAGATCGAGAATCGGATCGGCGAAATCGGCGGTACCTTCGGCAGGCTCGGGGTTGAAGACGTCGAGACCCGCCCGTATCTTCTTTGCTTCGAGCGCAGCGCGCAGGGCTTGTTGGTCAACAACTTCGCCGCGAGAGGTGTTAATGAAGATGGCATTGGGTTTCATCTTTTCGAATGCCGCCTTGTTGATCATGCCGCGCGTTTGGTCGTTCGCCGGAACATGAACCGTGATGATGTCGGCACGAGTGTAAATATCGTCTGGCTGAACGAGCTCGATGTGCAACTCTTTGGCGCGGCTCGGGCTTAGGAGCGGATCGTATGCGAGCACGTGCATGCCAAATGCGATGGCCCGACGGGTCACCTCGACGCCGATTTGGCCAACTCCGATAATGCCGATGGTCTTGCCAAAAACACCGTCGGCCTTGCTGAATTCCTTCTTGTTCCACTTGTGGGCACGCAGGGCGGCGACGTTGTCCGCGATGCGTCGGTCGATGCCGAGCAGGAGCGCGAAAACAAGTTCTGCGACGGCAACCGAGTTTTTGCCGGGACAGTTGGTGACATAAACGCCGCGGGCACTGGCCGTCTTGACATCAATTGTGTTGACGCCCGCGCCTGCGCGCAAAATGAGCGCGAGCTGGTCCGAAGCCTTGATTGTGTCGGCCGTGACCTTTTTGCTGCGCACGATCAGGATCTTATATGGAGCAATTAGCTTGGGCAGTTCCTCGGCCTTGACCGCAGGATTGTAGGTCACATCGCAACCGACCTTTTTAAGACGATCAAGATGGGCCTCCGAGAATTTATCGGCGATGAGTACTTTCATGTTCAGTCTCCTGAATGTATTTGGTTGTTTTGCGATGTTGGGTATATGTGAAAACCCTCAAGATCAAGATTCTTCTGCTCCTCGCCTGGCAAAAGTAGTGCGTTGCAGGTATTCCAGTTTACAGAAGGCCTTCAGTCCCGTGGCCTCAGACAGTGGAATCGAGAGCGGACACGGCGAATGGATGACATGACCGGCGACCCGCTTCGCTGCTTCTTGAATTTGGGGGAACGTAACCACCATATTTACCACTAATCAGCCCGGCGGAAATAAGTCAATCACGGAAGTGCATCGCCCTCGTGGTCGTCGAGGCTGCTTGGTAACTTTTGAGTGGATTTAAAGACGCTGTGTGATATATTTTCCCCAATATAGATACGTGCGGTCTTGGGTTCCGGCTCGAAATAGTGCTCTCGGTGCCGGTGTAAGCATGAGAAGGTCGCACACGGGAGCAACATGAAACAAAGTGATGGATGTCTAACCGACGCCCAATTCCGAGCGGAATTGGACCGGTGTTTGTATTGCCAAGAGAAACCGTGCAAAACGGCCTGCCCTGCTGATTGTTCTCCGGCCGATTTCATCATGGCCGCCCGCGTGGGCGCGGAATCAGATTATCGCCGCGCTGCCGCCCTGATCATGGGCGCCAATCTGCTCGGCGGCGTGTGCGGTGTCGTTTGTCCTGACCGGCACTGCATGAAGGCGTGTTCGCGCCGGACATTCGATACACCGATCAACATTCCTGCAGTTCAAGCCACAATTATCAAGAAGGCCAAGGAAATCGGGATGCCAGAATTCAAACTGGCACAGAGGAATGGGAAAACAGTTGCTGTCATTGGCGCAGGACCGGCGGGCCTGGGCGCGGCCGGGTTGCTGGCGCAGAAAGGGTATGCGGTCGACGTGTTCGACCGGATGAAACAACCCGGCGGTATGTGCAACCTCATCCCAAGGTCAAGACTGTCTCCGAAAGTTTTGCAGAGCGACATCGACTTTCTATTGTCGTTTGGAAAGATTTCCCTCAAAAAAGGCGGCTGGTCGGCTGCGATCAAACATGGATACGACGCCATTCTCGTTGCCACCGGTCTGGATGAGGCGTTCATCCCTGCCATCATCGGCAGCGAAACAGCCATTGACTGGATTGAGTATCTCACGAATCCCACCCGATTTTCGGTGAAGGGAAAGCGTGTCGCAATTGTCGGCGGCGGGGCGGTGGCGCTCGATTGTGCGGAGGAAGCCGTGGTGCGCGGGGCGAGAAACGTGGAAATGTTTGCATTGGAGACATGGTCGGAGATGCCGCTTACGGCGAAGGAACGGCATGCGATCGAAGAAGCCGGCATTGCCGTCAGTGGCCGGGTGCGAGTGACGGAGATTCTCAGGAAAGGCAGGTCGACCACTGGCTTGAAGATGACCAGGGTCACGCTGCCGAGGGGAAAGACATTTCATCCGCGGAACGTTGTCGATGTCAAGGGTACCGGGCAGATTCGCCCGGATGTAGACTTCGTGATCATCGCAGCCGGTGCGCGTTCTTCTGTGAAGAAATCGAATTCATCCGGCGTCTTCTACGCCGGCGACATGATGAATGGCCCCACAACGGTCGTCGAGGCTGTGGCAGCAGGCAAGAACGCCGCGCTCGACATCGACGCATTTGTATTCGGTCGCTCCAAGCGGAACGCATTGAAGGGCGACCGGCCGACCAAGAGCCACGCGGTGCTGCCGGGGCGCGTCATGGTACCGGTTCCGCTGACGACCAATTTCTTCGGACGAGAGATTCTATCGCCGTTTCTCCTCTCCGCAGCGCCGCCATCCGACGGTTACCGGCAGATGAAAAAAGCGTACGAAGCCGGTTGGGCGGGCGGCATCATGAAGACTTCGTTCGATAACATTCCGATCCACATTCCGTCAGAGTACATGTTCGTGTTTTCCAAGTTGACATACGCCAACTGCGACAACGTGTCGGGCCATGCGCTCGCCCGAGTGTGTCGCGAGATTGAACGATTGCGCCGGGAATATCCCGATCGATTGACTGCGGCTTCGACCGGCGGACCGGTGACGGGCGACGACGGGAACGACCGCGCGGTATGGCAATCCAATACTCGGAAGCTCGAAGCCGCCGGTGTAATGGGAATCGAGTACAGTCTCTCGTGTCCACAGGGTGGCGATGGAACGAAGGGCGATATTGTTTCGCAGGATGCGGAGCTGACGGCGAAGATTGTCGATTGGGTGATGGAGGCCGGCGATGGTGATGTGCCGAAGCTCTTCAAGCTCACCGCTGCCGTCACGGCAATCTATCCCATCATGGATGCAATCAGGGAGGTATTTGCGCGATATCCGCACAAGAAAGCCGGTGTCACGCTGGCGAACAGTTTCCCATCGCTTGCATTCCGTCCGGGGAAAAAACGGGAGTGGGACGAAGGGATCGTTGTCGGCATGTCGGGCGAAGGAGTGCTGCCGATCAGCAACCTCACGCTGGCGAAGGTGTCGGGAATGGGCATGATTGTTTCGGGCAACGGCGGACCTATGGATTACAAAGCTGCGGCGAATTTTCTCGCGCTCGGCGTCCAGACCGTCCAGTTCTGCACCGTCGTTATGAAGTACGGCGTCGGCGTTGTCGACGACTTGCACTCCGGGCTGAGTTACTTGATGAAAGAGCGCGGGTTCCGATCCGTGAAAGAACTGATCGGCTCTGCGCTGCCCAATCCGATCACGGGTTTTGGTGAACTGACGGCGACGAAGAACATTCCAGAGGTCGACCGCGAA
Organism: uncultured Verrucomicrobiota bacterium; assembly: GCA_903825695.1. Classification (GTDB taxonomy): domain Bacteria; phylum Verrucomicrobiota; class Verrucomicrobiia; order Palsa-1439; family Palsa-1439; genus CAIKBP01. Next base: position 2,361 of record CAIKBP010000011.1, on the reverse strand, counting down.
TTGTGCCAGCATTGCGGCAACTGCACGCGTTGTCCGTATTTGGCGATCGAATTGGATGCTCTGCGCATACCGCGCTTCGATCCTTCACGGTGCGTTGGGTGCTCGCTCTGCTCCAAGAGGTGCTTTGCCGGAGCGATTGCCATGCGGAAGCGAACCAAGCATGAACTCATGCTCTTGAAGGAAGGATGAATCGATGTCTATCGTCATTGAAAACGGGACGGTTGTCACTCTCGGAAAATCCTCCGAAGTATTCCACAACTCCTCGATCCTCATTGAAGATGGGCGGATCAGTCGAATTGCTACAAAGGGAGAGAAGCTGGGGAAGGACGCAAAACGGATCGACGCGACGCGGAAACTGGTGGTGCCGGGATTCATCAACGCCCACACCCATCTGTACAGCTCGTTCGCCAGAGGTTTGACAAAGGCTAAACCCGCCGACGATTTTGTCGGTGTCCTGAAAAATCTCTGGTGGCGGTTGGATTCGGCGCTCACGATCGAGGATTGCTATTACAGCGCGCTCGTGGCGCTGATCGAGTCGATCCGTCATGGTACGACAACTCTCATTGATCATCACGCAAGCCCGCGGGCGATTACCGGGTCGCTTCGGGCAATCGAGCGAGCAGTCCGTGAGACCGGACTTCGTGCCTGCCTTTGCTACGAACTTTCCGACAGGGACGGCGAGCAGATTGCGCAGGAAGGGCTTCACGAAAACGAGGAGTTTATCCGTTGTTGCCAGAAGACAAACGACAATTTGGTGCGTGCGCTGTTCGGCCTCCACGCCTCGTTCACATTATCGGATGCAACGCTGGGAACGGCTGCAAAAATTGGACGTGACCTCGGCGCTGGATTCCACGTCCATGTGGCCGAAGCCGCGAGTGACGAAGAATACGCACAGCAGCATTTCGGCATGCGCGTCGTCGAACGGCTGGAAAAACTCAACATCCTTGGGCCGCAGACGATTGCCGCACACTGCGTGCATTGCAACGAGAAGGAAATGGACATTCTCGCCCGGACGCGCACCTCGGTTGTCCATAATCCGCAGTCGAATGGGAACAATGCCGTCGGTATTGCCGACATCATCGCGATGCAGAAGCGGGGTGTGCTCGTCGGTCTCGGCACCGACGCGATGACGACCAACATGCTCGAAGAACTTCGCGTCGCGCTCTGGGTTCAACATCTACGGCAGAAAAATCCATCGGTCGGGTTTATGGACGTTATCAATGCACTCTTTTTGAATAATCCGGCAGTTGCCGGGCGAATCTTTGGCGTTCAAATGGGAGAATTGCGAGAGGGCTGCGTTGCCGACATCGCCATTCTGGATTACGATCCGACAACGCCGCTCGACGGCACGAATGTCTTTGGCCATCTCCTCTTCGGCGCGTCGCAGGCTGCGGTCGATACGACGATTGCAAATGGAAAGGTGCTGATGGAGAATCGCGTACTGGCAATCGACGTTGATGAAGAGCGCATCAATGCTCAGGCGCGCGAACTGGCTGCGAAATTGTGGAAGAAGCTATGAGCCCCAGACGGGGACGGCGTGTCAAGTCACCTAGAAATGGGCTAATGAACTTGGAGGCGAGACGAGGCGGTTTCTCGCCGACCCTGTTTCGGCTGGGTTTTTTTCGACGAAGGGATGGGGCGTAATCGAAATCCAGGATGCCGCAAGGCGCGCCGTCTATCCCGTCGCAAGATTGAAAGGAAAGTCCAAATGATAGGATTCGTTTACCAATGCAGCCAGTGTGGGAAGCGCTATAAACAGGATGAGGTGCGGTATCTCTGTCCCGACTGCGGGAAACAGTATCGCCCGGGCATACCGCTCGTGGGTGTGCTCGTGGTGGAGTTCGATTACGACGCGATTCGGAAGCAATTCCAGCGGGCCAAGCCCGACTGGAGTTTGTTTTCAGCCGTAGAACCGAAGTTCTTTCCCCCTTATCCGATGTGGGCAACACCATTGTTTCAGTCGGTGGCGCTGGGGAACGTATTTGGCTTTGCCAACATGTGGCTCAAGAACGACGGCTTGAACCCCAGCGGCTCGTTGAAAGACCGTGCATCGTTCCTTGTCGTGGCGGAAGCCAATCGGCTGAAGGAAGACACCATTGTTGCCGCATCGACGGGCAATGCCGCCAGTGCGTTGGCCGCCGTCAGCGCGGCATCGGGCAAGCGAGCATTGATTTTTGTGCCGGAGAGCGCACCGAAGGCGAAACTAGTGCAGATGATTCTCTACGGCGCGACGGTTGTGCCGGTCAAAGGGACGTACGACGACGCCTTTCGTCTATCGCTCGAATACACGGCAAAACGGGACGGATTGAATCGGAACACGGCGTATCATCCACTGACCATCGAAGGCAAAAAAACGGTCGG
>CAIKBP010000010.1 GCA_903825695.1 uncultured Verrucomicrobiota bacterium | reverse complement strand
ACTACAATCTTGGAATCGCCTTCGAGCAGACGGGCAAGCGGGGGGATGCGATCAAACATTATGAGCAGGCGGTGCGTCTCGAGCCCAATTCTGCTGAGGCACAAAATAGGCTGGCACGACTGCTGGCCGGTCAACAACCATCCCACTGACCAACATGCCCCAGAACGTGATGATTCAGTGCGAGAACCTGACAAAACGGTTCGGTGATTTCACCGCTGTTGACCGAGTCACGTTCTCCGTCGAAAAACAATCGATCTTCGGCTTTCTCGGCCCGAACGGTTCCGGCAAGACCACCGTCATCCGGATGTTGTGCGGCATCTTGGAACTGACCGAGGGCACGGGACGCATCGCGGGCTTTGATGTCGCCACGCAACTGGACCGGATCAAAGGTTCGCTAGGTTACATGTCCCAGAAATTCTCGCTGTACGACGAGTTGAGCGTGAACGAGAACCTGGTGTTCTACGGACGGTTGTATGGGCTGCACGGCGCGGCTTTGCGTCAACGGCGCGACGAACTGGTCGAGTTGACGCATCTCGAGCCGTATCTCAGGCAGCGCGCTAATTTGCTATCCGGTGGGTGGCGGCAACGGCTGGCGATGGCTTGCGCGCTGGTCCACAAGCCGAGCGTGCTCTTTCTCGATGAGCCGACGGCGGGCATCGATCCCGTTGCGCGGCGTGAGCTGTGGGATCTGCTGTTTGAACTGTCGAGCGCCGGGATGACCCTGTTTATCACCACCCATTACATGGACGAGGCGGAACGTTGCTCGCACGTCGGCTACATCCACATGTCGAAGCTCATTGTTTGTGGCGTGCCGGACGACTTGAAACAGTTGCCCGAGGTGAATCCGCCTGGCACCAGGCGTCTCGATGTGACCTGCGACCACGTTACCGTGGGCCTGCAAGCGGTGCGAAAACTCGACGGTATCCGCACCGCCACGGTGTTTGGCCAATCCATGCATTTACTTGTGGAGGCGACGCTGGCGGAATCGTCGATCCGCGACACGCTGGCAACGGTCGGCATACATGAAGTCGATATCCGCCCCATTGCACCGTCGCTGGAAGACGTATTCGTGGCGCTCACGGTGACACCTCCGGCGGGAGGTCGCGCATGAACGTCGGCATTTTCCGTGGCTTCCGGGCCATCCTCTACAAGGAATTCATCGTTGTGTTCCGCGACCGGATGACGCTGTTCTTCATGTTTTTTCCGCCACTGGTACAGATCATCGCCTTCGGGTTCGCGCTGGACACCGATGTGAAGCACATGGCAATGGTCGTACTCAACGAAGACCGGACAGTCGAAAGCCGCCAGCTTGTTGATGCGTTCGTCAACACCGGCACTTTTCGCGTCGTTGGTGAGGTGCAGAGCGTTGGAGAGTTGTCGGCCGCCATCCGCCGTGGGCAGGCATACGTCGGACTGCAAATCCCGCCGACTTTTACCCGTGATCTCCGGGCTGGACGAAAGGCGACGGTGCAGGTGCTGATTGACGGTTCGAGTTCGACGACCGCGCTGCAGGCGCTGAACACCGCAATTGCGGTGGCGTTTCGGAAGTCGGTGGGCGTGTTGCTGGCGGAGACCGGGCGGACGGAGTTGCCCGTTGAGGTGCGACCACAGGTGCTTTACAACCCGTCGATGCGCGCGCCGAACTTCTTCGTGCCCGGCGTAATCGGCATGGTGTTGCAGATCGCCACGGTGTTCGCGGCGGCGATGTCCATTGTCCGCGAGCGCGAACGAGGCACGCTGGAGAATCTGATGGTCAGTCCACTGTCGCGCTGGGGATTGTTGCTCGGCAAAATGGTGCCGTACTTCTGCATCTCGATGACGATGGCGCTAATCCTGCTGTTGATCCTGCGGTGGATGTTCCAAGTGCCGATCCAAGGTAGCCTGCCCATGCTATTCGTGGCGACGCTGCTCTACGTTTTCGCCCTGATCAGCCTGGGTTTGCTGTTGTCCACCAAAGCCCAGACGCAAGCGCAGGCGATCCAGTTGGGATTGACCCTGCTGCTACCGTCGGTGTTCTTCTCCGGCTACATCTTTCCACGGGAGACGATGCCGTGGATTTTCTACGCTATCAGCACGCTGCTGCCGATCACGTATTATCTTGAACTGATGCGGGCCGTGGTGCTGAAAGGCGCCGCGTTCGCCGATTTCTGGCGGCACTTAGTCATGCTGGGAGTGATGGGGATGGTGCTGTTTCTGTGGTGCGCGTTGCGCTTCCGACGCAAGATCGCCTGAGCTAACGCCGTCACAGCGTGCGGCGGTACACGCGATGGCGCTTATACCAGCTCACGCCGATGGCTTCCATGTCGGCCAAGCTGAGCCTGTTATCTTCCTGGATCAACTGCACATCGGCGTGCCGATACCCGTGCGCATACAGCGTCGGCTCCAGTTCGGTGTAGAGGGTGAAGCTAGCTCCGCGACCGCGAAATGCCGGCAGCAGTCCAACGTGTGTGATATCGCACCATTCCCGCCGCCGCCAGGCGCGGCGCAAATGCCACCAACCAAACGGCCATAATTCGCCCCCCGCCCGGCGCAAACCATCTGCCAGATCGGGAAACGCCAGCAGGAATCCCGCCACCTCGTCGCCACGCAAAACGAGCTTGATCATGCTCGGGTCGGCTACGTTGAGCATCTCCTCCGCCATCAGCACCCGCTCGGCGTCGGTGCGTGGGTAGTACAACGCAAAATCGCGGTACGCCTCCTCGTATGCCATGGCGATTCGCGGCGTCCACGCGCGCAATTCCTTCTT
>CAIKBP010000009.1 GCA_903825695.1 uncultured Verrucomicrobiota bacterium | reverse complement strand
TCGGTGCGCACGAGTATCTGCGGACGCAGGCGCTGGCGCGGATTTTTCTCGATAATTTTGATAATGTGCAGTCCAGTTGGGTCACGCAAGGGCCGCAGATCGGCCAGATCGCGCTGCAGTTCGGGGCAAATGATTTCGGCAGCGTGATGATGGAGGAAAACGTCGTGCGGCAGGCGGGCGCGACGTTTCGGATTGATGAAACGACAATACAGCGGCTGATTCGCGAGTTGGGCCGCGAGCCGCATCGCCGGAACAACTGGTATAACCTGTTGAACTGAAGGAGCGAGCAAGACATGGCAAAGAAAATCAAGGCGGTGCTGTTACTGGGAGCGCCGGGTTGTGGCAAGGGCACACAAGGGAAAGTGCTGGGAACACTGCTGGGGTTCATCCACGTGGCGAGCGGCGACCTGTTCCGCGCACTGGACAAAAACAGCGAACTGGGAAAGATTTTTCTAGAGTATTCCAACAAAGGCCTGCTGGTGCCCGACGATTTTACGGTGCGACTGTGGAAGGATCACGTGGATCGGATGGTGGCCGCTGGCAAATTCAATCCGCAGTCTGACACGCTTGTGCTCGACGGTATTCCTCGTAACGTCGCTCAGGCGAGGGTGCTCGATCCGCACATTGAGGTGATGAAACTCGTGGTGATGAGCGTGGATCGCGACCGCGAGGAAGTTGTGCGAAGACTTAAGGTTCGCGCCACGCAACTAGGTCGGTTAGATGACGCCAAGGAAGAAGTGGTGCGACGCCGTCTCGAAGTGTACGACAAGGAAACCGCGCCACTGCTGTCGTATTATCCGTTGAAGCTCCGCGTGACTGTGGATGCGTTGCAGACACCGCTCGAAGTGGCGCACGATATTTTTGCCGGACTACTCGGTCGCACGCAAGAACTCCGGCCGGTCAAGACCTGACGCCCTAGCTCGCCTGCCCGCCATGGTGAGTAGAGATTGCTTGTGTCACGGTTGGGCTGATGTTAGTGGTTTAGTGGATTTGGCACCTCGGGCATCGCAGGGGTGCGAAGCTGGAACCACGTTTAGAGGACAGGAGACTGATGAAAGCGAAACAATGGATTGCCGCCTGTGGCGCGGCTTTGGTCTTCGGGATGTTGGCGGACAGCACGCTCGCTTTCCCAATCGATTCTACCAGCCAGGTTGTCCAGGTGGACGCCAGCCTGTCGGGTGTGGTGCTTACCAATGGATTTGCGGCTTACAAAGACATCTTGACCAGTGCCGACATTATCAACTTGGCGCGCGGCCGGGCGATGACTAACGCCGTGCCCACCAACGAAGTGCTCGGTTTGGTTATTCCATGCGGCGAAGATGTGCCAACCAGTCTTGTTGTGTTCGATAAAGTATCGAGCAATAATCTGGTCACCGTGGCCGATATCGATGCGCAGGACGTGGTAGAATACAAAGTGTCGTATGTCGGGCGCACCCAGTCGAGCGGCCGGCCGCGGGCGGACGCCGTGCTCAAGGCGAATTTCGGCGTGACGGGAGATACTACCAACGGATGGACATCCGGCATTCTGGCTTTTCCTGTGCTCGTTCGGTTGGAAAACTCGGGGTCATGCTTGGTGCAGAGCATCAGCGCAAAAACCGCCGTGGGCAATTTGAAGGGGATCAGCGCAGGGACGACGAACGCCATCGTGATCACGACAGGCAAGATTATCACAAACGGACAGTCGTGGACGATTGTCGCGAGTCCGCCTTGATGGAATGAAACAACTGCGGTAGCAAACGCGGAAGCGGAGGACAAAACAATGATCATGGGTCGAATTCTGAAGACAACCAAACGCTGGTGCATGGGCGGTGTTGTGGTCAGCATGATCATGTTGGGCGCGCAGGTATGGGCCATCGCGGTGTCGAACGAAGTCATCGACGTTTCGATGTCGATGGAAGGTGAAGTTCAGGGGGTAGACAAACATGGCAACGCCATCGCCGCCCCGGTGAACCTGACCAATAGGGATCTTGTGAACTTGGCGCTAGGTCTGCGTCCTCGCACCCATGTGCCCGTAGAGGCGGTCTTGGGGTTGGTGCAGTTGGACGATACGAACACATTGCCGCTGATCGTGTTCGATGCCAAGAATTCAAGCAACCTTGTGACAGTCGGCACGGTGACACTTGATCCCGCTCATCTGACCGGACCGAAGAGCAACGCGACCTTGTTCGCCCAGATTGATCTATTGGATGTCGGCGGCGTCTCGAATCGCATTGTCATCGGTCAGCTCTTTTTCGCTGGCACTGCCCGTTTCATAACGAACGGATTACTCAAGACATTGAGCAGCAAAGGCGTGGGCACGCTCACTGCCCAGTTTAATGCGACGAACTCCATGGACGTGCTCATCTATAAGGCGCAATTCCATACACAAGGCGGCAAGCTTGGCATTCTTACAAATAACGTGGACTTCAGCATCGCCGAAACGCGCATCGGGGGGGGGCTCGTTGAACCATAGCTGGTTGTGCCGCTGATCTAAATTATCCCGGACAATCCCACGGCCGTGGGGTGAGAGTGCTTTTTTCAATTGAGAACTGCGTTTTGTTGTTCCCTTGAAATCGGCAGGGCGCTCTGTTACTGCTGATGGCGTTATGCGGATTGTGTTCATGGGCACGGCGGAATTGGCTTGTCCCTGTCTGAAAGCCGTCACCGCGATGCCGCAACATCAGGTCGTGGCGGTCGTCACGCAGCCCGATCGATCGCGCGGTCGTCGTCTCACTCCGGCGCCTCCTGCAGTGAAAGCGACTGCTGCAGAACTTGGCCTCGACGTCGTGCAACCCGCGCGGGTCCGCGACGACACTGCGGTGGCGTCGTTGCGAGCGCTGCAACCGGACCTGATCGTCGTCGTCGCCTACGGCCAGTTGCTCCCGAAAAACATTCTGGAGCTACCGCCGCGCGGTTGCATCAACGTTCATGCCTCAATGCTGCCGCGGTGGCGCGGCGCATCCCCGATCCAACACGCCATTCTTGCCGGCGACCACGAGACAGGTGTGACGACAATGTACCTGAACGAGCAGCTTGACGCCGGCGACATCATTTTGCAGCGTGCTGAGCCGATTCATCCTGACGATACCGCGGCAACATTGAACGACAGATTGGCCGCGCTAGGGGCGGGGTTGCTGGTTGAGACGGTGGAACTGATTAACGCCGGTCGCGCACCGCGAGTGCCACAGGATAACGGGCAAGTCACCCGTGCGAAGAAATTGGCCAAGGAGGATGGTCGGGTGGATTGGGCGAAGACAGCGGTGGAGATTGAGCGGCAGGTTCGCGCGTTCAATCCATGGCCGAGCGCGTACACTTTTTGGGGCGACACCATGCTAAAGTTGTGGAAGGCAGAGGTCGTCCCACAGGCGGTTGGTCGGCCGGGTGAAGTGTTGACGGATTATGTTGTCGCAACGGGTGCCGGGGGACTGAAGCTGCTGGAGATCCAACCGGCAAACGGAACGCGAATGCCATTAGATGCTTTCAGTCGCGGCCACGATTTCAGGCCGGGCGCGCTGTTGCGATGATTCGTGGCAGTAAGTACATGGAACGCCAGCCCGGATAGTTACGGTGTCGAGTACTTGACGATAGAATGCAAATGGATGTGCAGGGCGAAAAAGGAGATACAGCGATGAAGAAGTACTCAATAATCTTGCTCGGTGTATTGTTGGTATTGTCGGCGGCTTTCGTGCGCGAAACGCGCGCTGACAATTGGTCTGTTTCGGTTTCAGTTGGGCATGTAAATGATTTCTACGCACCATTAGCCCGCCACGGATACTGGGCGGATGTGGCGCCATACGGCCGTTGCTGGTATCCGGCGTATGTCGAACATGATTGGCGGCCGTATACCGAAGGTTACTGGTTATGGACCGACAATGGATGGTACTGGGAAAGCGATGAAGCATGGGCATGGGCGACGTATCACTATGGTCGGTGGGTGTTGGATCCATATTACGGCTGGGTTTGGGCGCCGGATACGGTATGGGGTCCGGCTTGGGTTTGCTGGCGGGGCGGTGGGGAATACGTCGGCTGGGCACCGTTGCCGCCGCGTTGCGGTTTCGGGCCTGACGGTTGGTTGATGACCGAGCGAGTGGTCATAGCACCTCAGTGGTTTGTGTTTGTCCGGTATGGTCGGTTTTGTGAGCCGATTCACCGGCGCGACGTAATCATCAACCGCACGATCGTGAACGAGACCGTGAACATCACCAAGATCAGACGTTTTGACCACGGCATCATCGACCACGGTCCTGACCTGGATGTGGTGCAAAGACAACTTGGGCACAAACTGGAGGTAAGACCTGTTCAGGAGATTCGGCAAAGAGAAGCGGAGTGGATGAGCGAACGGAGTTCATTGGGGCACGCCAGAGTAAAACTACCGTCACCAATACTGCCCGCGACCGGGGAACTGGGGCGCGAGGGAAAAGCACGTCGTGAAACAGCGGTCGCCACGCCAAGGGAGATAGTCGCACCATCAACGGAACACGGCAGGCCGAACGCCAGGGTTCCAATCGAAAAAGGAGCGGAGGTTCACGTTCCGGAGGCGACACGACCGGGGCAGACTACGGCGAAAGTAATCGTGCCACAAAGCGAATTGTTGCAAGAGCCGCAGGCACGACGGGCCGAGAGGAACGCGCAGGCGGAGAAGCCTGGTCGGTTGGAGAAAAATGTGTCGCCACAGGTGCCGCTGGGCAATTACGGAAACTTCCCGACTGGCAGGGCGTATGGGAGACCAAGGAGCGGCCAGCCATTAGCACCCGAAACTGTGCAGCCGCGCGCGTCTGGCGGTCGGACAACAGGTTATGAAAACTCCCGTGGCATGGAGCCTGACAGGGGCGGCAGAAGTAGGGACTAATGGACAAATCGATCCGCGCTATCACTGTCGGGTATGCCCGGTAGTCTGCTTGCGGTTTTGAACGTGTCCGCTACAATGGCCGTCACGTGAACAATTCACAGGGCGGCCATTCGTTTGCACCGGCGTCTTCGATTGCGCGGATTCTAGCCATCGGCTGGGTGACCGGTCTCGCGCTGCTGTATCTTGTCCGTTACGATGGCTGGCTTGCACCGGTGCAGTGCGCACAAGTGCTGTGGAGCGCACTGCCGACCTTGCGTTTCGGACCTCACTTCGCCGAATTCGCACGCGGCCGGTTCGCCGATCTCGGTTGTGTGGCGGCGCTCTTGGCGACGGCATTTGCCGTCGGCGCGACGGTGACGGGACGATGGTCGCCACGGCGCGATCGGCTCGGCGCGCTGGTGGCATTGGCGATGGGTTTGTGGCTTACTGCGGTCGCGGTGCTGGTGCTGGGCGCGCTCACGACATCGCTGGTGCGCTGGGTGTACGCCGGAGCCGCGTGCTGGCTGCTGCCCGCGCCGCGAAGCTTTATCCGCCGTTTCGCCAACCCGCCGCAACCGGCGGAACGACTTGACGGCTGGACGCGGTTTCTCCTTGTCTGCTTCGTCGTAGCAGCAGTGCTGAACCTTGTCGGTGCGATGGTGCCGCCATTCGAGTATGACGAGCTGGAGTATCATCTTGGCGCGCCGGCCGAGTATCTCCGGGCGGGCCGCATCGTGTTTCTGCCTAACAACTTCTATTCGAATCTGCCGCAGTTGACGGAGATGTTGTATCTGGCCGCGATGACGACCAGTTCGGATATCGCCGCGAAGTTGCTGCACTGGGTATTAGGCGTATTGAGCGCGGTTACAGTGTATGAGGTGGCGGGGCGCCTTTGGTCGCGCCGGGTCGCGGTGATGTCGGTAGCGTTTTTTTACTGCGGTGTCTTCGTGCAGGATTTGAGCGCAACGGCGCGGATTGACCTGGCGACGACATTCTTCGCCACGCTGGCATTTGGCTGTTTGCTCGTATGGCAACAGGAGCGAACACCGGCGGTGGAACGCTGTGTTGGGCCGGAAAACCTGCGCACGATGGTGGCAAAGGCATGGTGGTCCAGCCCTTGGTTGTGGTTCTCAGCTGCCATGCTTGGAATGGCGGTGGCGACGAAGTGGACTGCGGCGGCGGTGCTTGTGTTACCAGCGTTTGTTTTTCTGGTTGTGGCGACGAAATCGTTCCGCCTGTCTTCTGTCTTCTGTCTTCTGTCTTTCGCCTTCGTTGTTCCCTGGCTGGTGAAGAATTGGTTATTGGCGGGCAACCCGGTGTATCCGTTGCTGACAAACGTGTGGCCGAGTCCGCACTGGAGTCCCGCCCAGGCGGCATTATTCGCAGAGAAACACTATCCGTCGTTCGATATGACCGGTTGGCTACAGCTTGGAGAGCGGCTTTGGCAGTATTCGTTTTTGGAAATGAACGCGGGACCACTGTTGCTGATGACCGCGCCGCTGATCTTGTTGGCGCGCAGGGTTGATGCGGCGACACGCCGCGTGGGTTTGTTGTTCGTGGCGGCATACGCGAGTTGGTGGCTGCTGACGTTCCGTCCATGGAGGTTCCTGTTTCCCTCATTCCCGCTGGCGGCGATGGTGGCAGGTTGCGCATTGTACGCGTTCGAGGGCGAACAGCGCTGGGTGCGGTGGGTAATGCGCGGAGCAGTCGGGCTGGTACTGGGCATAGGGTTGTCCGTCATGGCTTTTACCTTGCTGATTGATGCGGAGAAGTTGGCACGGGTGCCGCCGCAGATGAGCCGCGTGCAGTATGTGCTCGGGTGCGTCGGACGGGATGAGTTTATGGCGCGAATGGGAGGCGGGTTATTCGATCCGATCATATGGATGAATCACAATCTGCCGGTGAACGCCAAGGTGTTGTACATCGGGGAGGCGCGCATTGCGCTTGCGCAGCGTGCGGTTGTGTGGGCGACGGCGTTCGATCAACACCCGCTGGCTGCTGCCGCCGCGCGAGCGCGCGATGCGGAAGATCTGTGGCGCTCGCTGCGGGCCTCGGGTGTCACGGATGTGTACGTCAACTTCTCGGAACTCGAGCGGTTGGGCGGACACTACGGTTACCTACAGAACGCGAACTGGTATCTGATTCGGAATATGCTGCAGCAGTATGCGTCGGAAATTCATCGCACGAGACGCGGTGCGGTGTTTGAATTGCAGCGGTGAACCATGAAAGTGTGTCACGTCATCACGCGGCTGATCGTCGGCGGAGCGCAGGAGAACACGGTGGCGACATGCGCCGGGCTAAAGCGGCTCGGGTACGATGTGGACCTGGTGACAGGGCCGCAAACAGGGCCGGAAGGTTCTTTATACGACGCCGTGCGCGCGGCAGGTGTGCCATTGATTATTTTGGACGAATTACGGCGAAATCCAAATCCGTGGCAGGATGTGCGTGCGGTGGTGGTTTTACGGCGGCTGTTCCAGCGGAACCGGTACGAATTGGTGCACACGCACAGCGGCAAGGCGGGATTCGTCGGACGGCTGGCTGCGCGCTTGGCACGCGTGCCATTTGTGGTGCACACAATTCACGGACCATCGTTCTATCGGTATCAGAATCCGATCGGCAACTGGATGTTCACGTTTGCCGAGCAACTGGCTGGGATGTGGACGACGCAGTTCGTGTCGGTCGCCGACGCAATGACGGAACAATATCTTGCAGCGGGGATTGGAACGCCATCGCGGTATCAGACGATTCACAGCGGCGTCCAGATGGATGCGTTCCTGCAGGCGCAACCGGACGCCGCGTTGCGGGCGTCGCTGGGGATCACGGAGGCGGACTGCGTGGTGGGAAAGGTGGCGCGACTATTTCGGTTGAAAGGGCACGAGTTTTTATTCGAAGCGGCCCCGCGAATTGTTGCGGCGGTGCCGAATGTGAAGTTCTTGCTGGTCGGCGACGGGATTTACCGGAAACGGTTCGAGCGCGAGGCGGCCCGGTTGGGACTGCGAGACCGGTTTGTGTTCGCGGGACTGGTGGCGCCGCAAGAGATTCCGCGGTACATGGCGTTGATGGATGCGCTGGTGCACTTATCGTTGCGCGAAGGGTTGGCGCGGTCACTGACGCAGGCATTGGCGTGCGGTAAACCGGTTGTTGCGTTCGATGTGGATGGTGCGCGCGAGGTGTGTCGCGATGGCGAGACCGGGTTCTTGGTACGTGTGAAAGATGCGGATGGCGTGGCCGAGTCGGTGATTCGGTTGTTGCAGGACAAGGCGCTGGCTCGTAAAATGGGCGCACGAGGCCGGGAGTTGGTTCGGGATGAATTTACAGAGGCAGGAATGGTGCGGGAGATAGATGAGTTGTACCGGCGATTGGCCCCGATCAGATCGGGGCAGACGACGTCGAAACCGTCATAGGTAAATATGCGCTGGCTGCTGGTTTATTTGTATGCATTCGACGTGAGCTTTGTGCTGGCGTTGGTGTTGACGCCGGTGTTCCGTCGTCTGTCCTTTCAGTGGAACTTCCTCGATCAGCCAAACCTCGAACGCAAGATTCACGAACAGGCGATGCCATTGCTAGGTGGCGTGGCAGTCTTCTGCGCGTTCGCGGGCAACGTGCTGTTCAACTACGTCGTAATGCTGCCGCTGGTGCAAATGGTAAACCTGACACGGTTCGGTTTGCCCGACTTGCGCCTATACGCGCTGGGCGCGTTTTCAGTGAGCTACAAGTTACTGGTGCTGCTTGCAGGCGGCGCCGGGATGGTAGCACTGGGTCTATACGATGACCGGCACGACTTGAAAGCGCGGCCTAAACTGTTGTGGCAACTGCTCATCGCATCGGTGGTGGCGTTCGCAGGGATGCGAGTGACGTTGTTCATGCCGAATCCGCTGGTCAGTTTTGCCCTGACTGTGCTGTGGATCGTGACGATCACCAACGCGTTGAACTTCCTCGATAACATGGACGGATTGTGCACGGGCGTCGGTGCGATTTGTGCGCTATTGTTTGGATTAGTCAGCGCCGTGCAGGGACAGTATTTCGTGTGCGTGCTGTCCGTGGTGCTCGCTGGGGCGTTGGTGGGATTTTTGCCTTACAACTTCAAACCCGCAAGCATCTTTCTAGGCGATACAGGCAGTCATTTTGTCGGATACATGCTGGCAGTGTTGCCGGTCTTGACGACGTTCTACCACACGGCGACACCGAGACATGTGGAGACGCCTACACATTTGCCGGTGTTGATTCCGCTGTTTGTGCTGGCGGTGCCGCTGTTTGATTTGGTGATGGTGATGTGGATCCGGTTCCGGCGACGGCAACCGGTGCATATCGGTGACGCGAATCATTTGTCGCATCGGCTCGTGCGGCTTGGGCTGCCGCAGAGTTGGGCGGTGACGTTGATATACCTGATCACGCTGACTCTTGGATTGGGCGCGGTGGTGCTATTGTGGTCAAACCTGACGGCAGCACTGATCGTGCTGGCACAGGCGATCGGCATTCTGGCGATCGTCACACTGCTGGAACGGTTCGGCGGGAAGTGATCTGGGTGGATGTGGTGCAGCCGGCAGCTAAGATACCTCCGAGAAGAATCATTATCACGGCAGGACACAGCGTCATGGCTTGTCGCCTCCAACTGTCTCTGTTGCTCGTTTACCCCCTCCAGTTTGATTCGCCCGCTAATCCCGGTACCGGCGGCGCAAGTCAACATTGACTTGCTCAGAACGTGCTGCCAACATGCGCACGCTCATGAAGTTTCTCGTAACCACGGCGATTGATTACATCAACGCATCGCCACACCTGGGTCACGCACTGGAAAAGATCGGTGCGGATGTTTGCGCGCGGTATCGGCGGCTCTGCGGCGATGAGGTCTTCTTCTTGACAGGCACAGATGAACACAGCCTTAACGTGCAGCGGCAGGCGGAAAAGGAAGGCATCACGCCGCGTGAGTATTGCGAGCGGATGATCCCTTCCTTCACCGATGCGTGGGCGAAACTCGGCATTTCTTACGACGGTTTTGTGCGGACGACGGATTCGCAGCACGAGGCCGGTGTGAAGCAATTGTTCCAACGGATCGCGGCTGCGGGTTATCTGTACGAAGGCGATTATGAAGGGTTGTACTGCCCCAGTTGCGAGAACTACTACACGGAGAAAGACGCGCCAAATCTGCAGTGCCCATTGCACCGGCGGACGCTGGAACGGGTGCGGGAAAAGAATTTGTTCTTTAAGTTGACCGCTTTTCAGGAACGGTTGCAGAAATTGATCGAAACAAGGGAATTCAGGATCGAACCGGTCATCCGGCGGAACGAAATTCTGGGGCTCCTGCGTGAAGGGCTCCAGGATGTCAGCTTTACTCGCGCGAACGTGAACTGGGGTGTGCCCTGCCCAGTGAAACCCAATCAGACTATTTGGATCTGGTTCGACGCGCTGGCAAACTACATCACCGGAGTGGGCTATGGGGCTGACGAGGCAAAGTTCCGGCACTGGTGGCCGGCTGACGTGCACATTATTGGAAAGGACATCACCCGGTTCCATTGTGTAATCTGGCCGGCAATGTTACTGGCTGGTGGCGTGCCGATTCCGAAGATGGTGTTCGCGCACGGATTCATCTCCGCGGAAGGTGAGAAGATGAGCAAGACGCGAGGCACGGTGATCGAGCCGCAACAGGTGTTAGAAAAATATTCGGCAGATGTGCTGCGGTATTATCTGCTGCGCGAAGTGCCGTTCAATGGCGACGGCGATTTTTCGTGGGCGCGGCTGGAACATCGTTACAACGCCGATCTCGCCAACGATCTTGGCAACCTGGTCAATCGTACGCTGGCGATGATTGGACGCTACCGCAACGGCAGGGTGCCCAACAGCGGCGATAACGATCCTCTTGATTCCGATCTGCGTACTTCAGCGGAGAAGGCAGTCGCTGCGTACCGCGAGCGGATGGATGAATTGGATTTCAACACCGCGCTGACAGAGCTTTGGCAGTTCATCGCGCGGGCAAATCGGTACGTCGAACAGTGCGCGCCATGGGCGTTGGCGAAATCGCCGGATAAGGCTGCGCGACTCGATGCGGTGCTGTGTAATCTTGCCGAGTCGGTGCGGTTGATCTCGGTGCTCGTGACGCCATTCATGCCGACGTTGGCAGAACAGATTCGCGCACAACTCGGTGTCGGGAATAAGCTTGGTGTTTTGGCCGACGAGATTCGGTGGGGACGGCTTGCGCCGGGGACGGAGATCGGGCGGGTTGCGCCATTGTTTCCGAAGCGGGCATGACGGAGAGAGCGTGGGGTGGGGTGGGGCAAGGCGTTCGGATTCAGACCTACCTGAGCTTTTTGGCAAAATAAGGTTTCTCCAAGATTTCTAGTATTTCCGAATAATAGTTGTTGACAGCTTTGGGAGCTTGTGGTTAATTATGGGGCGTTCTGGGGAATAGTGGTTATCAAGGAGGTACCACAACCCCATGAAAAAAGTATCAAATAGGACGGTATTCGTCGGGACGTTTCACCACGCGGTGGATGAAAAGAATCGCGTGGCCATCCCGGCAAAATGGCGAGCAGCGGCGCGTGGAGCGCAGGAGTTCTACGTGTTGCCAGATCCAAAGAACCATCTGGTCGTGTTGCCGGAGTCGGCCATGACCAAGATGCTGGATCGCGCTGACGATATTTCGATCGGCGAATACGGGCGGCGAGATGTACTCCGCTTGATCGCCGCAAGAGCGCACGCTACACCTTGCGACAAGCAGGGCCGAATTACATTAACGGAAGAATTACTGCGCCACGCAGGGATCGACGATGAAGCCGTGTTGGTCGGCGTATTGAACAAATTTGAGATTTGGTCGCGCGCACGCCTGGCGGAGAACGAGCAGAACGCGACGCAGAACTTCGCTGAGGCCGCAAAGCAACTGGGATTGTGAACTGAGACATGAGACGGGACGACGGTATCGGAAGTTTGTTGAGTATGAACCGTAGCGTGACGGGTTTGAGTGGCGCATCCCGCGAGTTTCGGTTGCCGAAGGGCAGCGCGTTTGCGCCGTTGAATCGGAAGGCATTGACACAACCAACCTGCGCCAAAACCACGCACCACCCGGGGACCGGCGGCGCGACGTTACTGGTTAGCCATGATGGTGCGCTGCCCGAGATGGCGACCGATGTGATTGATCCATCCGTCAACTACGCCACGGAAAACGTGAAGCGCAACACGACGGTGGACCGTCCGTGGTTGCAGGTTGGACTTGGTTTTTTGATTGGACGCACAGCAGGCAGTGGGCGCATGGCGCGGTCGTGATTTCCAGATGTCGACTTGGCGCGCCATAGAGTGACGGGACGTATTGCTGTTTGAATTGTGGGGGGATTTCTAAAGGTGTGCGAGTGAGTTTGAGAAGGAGCGAGTTGGTTCGACCTTAACCGGTTTATTACCGACGCGATCTTTTCATGACCTACCACACACCAGTCTTCCTCCGTGAGGTCGTGGAACAATTGCAGCCCCGACGTGGCGGGTTGTACGTAGACTGTACGGTCGGAGGCGGAGGGCATGCGGCGGCATTATTGAGCGCGAGCGGCCCTGATGGACGTTTGATTGGACTGGATTGGGATGATGAAGCCATCCTGCAAGCGCGGGACCGGCTGGGCGAGTTCGAAGGGCGCGTGCACTTGGTCCGCGCGAACTTTGCAGATTTGGAGCGAGTGTTGATGAGCTTGGGTGTGTCAGCGGTGGACGGTGTCCTGTTCGACTTGGGTGCGAGCACGCGCCAATTTGACGAACCGACGCGGGGGTTTAGTTTCCTTCGTCCTGGCCCGCTGGACATGCGGATGGATCGTCAAGGCCCAATCACAGCCCACGACGTTCTTCTGTCGGCCTCCGAAACAGAACTCACCCGCATCTTCTTTGCATATGGTGAGGAACGGCGCGCACGTGCGATTGCCCGGGCTGTCGTTCGCGAACGCAACTCTGGAGGCCAATTTGCCACGACGGCCGACTTGGTGCGGCTGGTCGGGCGCGTGCTGGGACCGAAACGCGGCAAGATACATCCCGCGACACGGGTGTTTCAGGCGTTGCGCATCGCGGTTAACCGCGAACTGGAATCGCTTCCCGCCGGTTTGACGGCGGCGCTGCGTGTGTTGCGGTCGGGCGGGCGGATGGCGGTGATTTCGTTCCACTCGCTTGAAGACCGGATCGTAAAGATGTTTTTTCGGGAGCAAAGCGCAGGTTGTGTTTGTCCGACGGGTTTGTCGGAGTGCAGGTGCGGCCGGCGCGAGGTGGTGCGCGTTGTAACGCGCAAACCGATTGTGCCGTCGGCAGAAGAGGTCATGGCCAATCCGCGGGCGCGGAGCGCAAAACTGCGGGTGGCCGAGAGGATCTGAAAAACGAGATCTCAGGTTTGAAGTTATGATTTGGGGGTGGGGATCCCCAGGGGCAGTGCCAAGGAGACTGCCCCGGAATTCGGGTGCATGAAGCAGAATAGAAAACGCGAGCCGCTGCGTCTGGGGACAGTTGCCAGGTCGCTGATCGGCTGCATGTGTGTCGCCACGTTCGGTCTTCTTTACGTGTATGGGAAGAACCGTATTAACCGGCTCGGCGACGAGGTCGGGAAGCGCGAGGCTACGCTGGCAGCGGTGGAGAAACGCAACACAATGCTTGCCGCACAGCTGGCCCAGTTGAAGTCGCCTGCCGTGCTCGAGCAGCGATGCCAGCAATACAACCTTGGTTTGGTCGCGCCGAAGGACACACAGGTAGTTCGCGTCTACGAGCCTGGCTCCGAGTGGGACGCGCAGATTGTGAAGTCAACCGACCCTGTGCAGGCGACTGCGACCAAGATGAAGGCGCCAACGGCGGCGAGAGCAAAGAAGTCGCAACCGAAAGAGATGGTGCGCCGATGACCGAACGGCGGCAAAACGCACGGGTGTTGATCGTGGTCGGCATCGTTGGATTGGCGTTTTTGGGGTTGGCGTTTCGTTTGTTTGAGTTGCACGTGCTCGAACACAAGAACCTGCTGGCGCAAGCTCTTGCCAACAGCGAGCAGGTCGTGCACCGACAGGGCCGGCGCGGTGAAATTCTCGATGCCAACGGCAACCTGTTGGCCAACAGTCTTTCTGTTCGCCTCCTATTCGCGGATCCCAGCATTACGTGTTCACAGGCGGTGGCGATGGCGCATGCACTCGCGCCGTTGTTGCAGACGGACGAGGCGGCGCTGACTGCGAAGCTTGCCGGCCCGGGGCACTACGTGCGGCTCAAGCAAAAGCTCAATGATGACACGGTCCAGCAAGTGCGGGCCTTGAAATTTAAGGGGATCGGATTCGAAGACCAGTTCGTGCGTTCGTATCCAAACGGCGAGTTGGCCAGCCACGTTCTTGGGTTCGTGGACGCTCAGCACAAAGGCGTGCAAGGCGTTGAAGCATCTATGGAGACGTTCCTGCAGGGACAGGCTGGTTACGAAGTAATAGAGCGCGACCGCAGAGGCAAAGAGATCCGCGCCTCGCGTATCGAGGATCTCGCGCCGCGCGACGGGTTCACCGTGGTGCTGACGATTGACCAGGTCATCCAACACATTGCGGAAGTGGAACTCGAGAAAGCCATGGTGACGTACAGGCCGCAGGCGGCAGTGATCATCGTGTCGCGGCCAAAGACGGGTGAAATCCTTGCAATGGGTTGCAGGCCGACCTTCGACGCGAACAAGGCGGGTGATGCGTCTGCCGACGCGCGCCGCAACCGCTGCATCAGCGACGTGGCTGAGCCAGGCTCGACGTTCAAGATTGTGACAATCTCCTACGCGCTCTGTGAAGGATTGGTGCGGCTGGAAGATCGATTCAATTGCGAGAACGGCGTGTGGTTGTACGGCGGGCGGCTGTTGCACGACGCACATCCGTACGGCGTGCTGAGCGTTGAGGAAATTCTGTTCCACTCCAGCAACATCGGCGCGGCGAAGATCGCCGTGGAGCGCATGGGGCCAGCACGGGTGTACGACGCCATGCGCAAGTTCGGGTTCGGGTGCAAAACCGGCATCGCGCTCTTGGGCGAGGTATCGGGCATAGTGCATCCACTGTCGAAATGGAACAAATTGTCGATATCGCGCATTCCGATGGGGCACGAGGTTTCGGTGACGCCGATCCAAATGCTAATGGCAATGAACGCAGTAGCCAACGGCGGACGGTTGATGAAACCGATGATCGTGAAAAGCGTGCTCGACGAAAATGGCACGCCAGTGATGCGTTACACGCCGCAACTAATGGGCCAGCCCATCACACCGCAGGCAACCGCATTGATGACGACGGCGTTGCGGAATGTGCCGAGTCCCATTGGCACCGCTCCAAGGGCTGCCGTGCCGCATTACGACGTGGCAGGCAAGACGGGCACGGCGCAGAAACTGGAGGGCGGTCAGTATGTGGAGAAATACTACTCGTCGTTTGTCGGATATCTACCGGCGAACGATCCGGAAATCTCAATTTATGTGTCGTTGGATGATCCTGCTGGCGGCGCGTACTACGGCGGGTCGGTAGCGGGGCCGGTTTTCCGCGCGGTCGCGGAAAAGGTGACCCAGTACCTTGGCATCCCGCCACAGCAAAAACCAGATTCAGACAAAAAAGAGAAAGTGGCATAGCTATGAAACTTACCGAGATGCTCAAAACCGTGGAGCCGATGATTGTGGAGGGCCCACAGGAGCAGGAAATCACAGGCATCACGTATGATTCGCGGCGCGTCATGCCCGGGAACCTGTTTGTTGCCGTGCGGGGCGAGCGCACCGACGGACACACGTTCGTCGAAGCGGCGATCGACCGCGGCGCGGCGGCGGTGATGCTGGAGCGCGACGCGGGCCTCAGCCCGCGCGTGACCCGCATCAAGGTTGGAGACACGCGCCGCACGATGGCGCTGGCGGCGGCGGAATTCTTCCACCATCCGTCCCAGCAATTAAAGGTCGTTGGCATAACAGGCACCAACGGTAAGACCACGACGGCGTTCATGGTGAAGAGGCTGATGGAGCTAGCGGGCGTTCCGACTGGGCTGCTCGGTACGGTGCAATACGAGATTGGACAGCGCGTCATTCCCGCATCGCGCACCACGCCAGAGTCAGTCGAGATCCAGAACATGATGCACCAGATGGTGCGCGCAGGTTGTGGTGGCGTGGCGATGGAGGTCAGCTCGCACGCGCTGGATCAACAACGCGTGGCCGGCGTCGATTTCGACGTGGCTGTTTTCACAAACCTGACTCAGGACCACCTCGATTACCATCACACGATGGAACATTATTTCGAGGCGAAGTTAAAACTATTCACGTCGCTCGGCAAGATCCGCAAAACTGGCAGCGCCGTGGTGAACGTGGACAGCGATTATGGGCGACGGATCATCGAGCGTTTGGGTGGGGACGACGCCGTACTCACCTACGGCGTTCTGAACAACGCGATGATCCGCGCCCATGATGTTTGTGTTTCGAACGACGAGACCTGTTTCCTGGCGCGCACGCCGGCGGGAGAAATCCCGATTACGCTGCCTCTCATTGGCCGGTACAACGTATACAACGCGCTCGCGGCGCTCGGCGCGGGCTTGGTGTTGGGACTAGATCTCGACACGATCGCGAATGCGTTGTCGCAGATGCACCCCGTGCCCGGCCGTTTGGAGATGATCGCATCCGGCCAGACGTTTCAGGTCTATGTGGACTATGCGCACACGCCGGATGCACTCCGCAACGCGCTGATGACGGTTGGCGAGTTGACAAGGGGCCGACTGATCCTTGTTTTTGGCTGCGGTGGGGACCGAGACAAGAGCAAGCGGCTGCCGATGGGCCACGTCGCGTGTGAGCTGGCGGACTTTTCGATTATTACGAACGACAATCCGCGCACGGAGGACCCGCGCGAAATCCTAAGCCATATCGAGCTGGGTTTTCCGGCCACTGCGTGCGGAAATTATCAGATCATCGAGGAGCGGCGGGAGGCGATCGAGCGGGCGCTCGACATTGCGCGGCCGGGCGACGCTGTGCTCGTGGCAGGCAAGGGCCACGAGTGTTATCAGGAATTTGCCGACACGGTCGTGCCGTTCAGTGACCGGCAGGTCATCTGGGAGTATTTCAACCGGTTTGGAAACAGGAGATGTTTGTAATGCGACTAACGGAACTCGCTCAACTGTGTGAGGCCAACTTGTTGCGGGGCGACCCGCAGAAGCCGGTCGAGCAGATCAGCATCGATTCGCGATCGCTGACGCGCGGGGCCTGTTTTGTGGCGCTACGCGGTTCGCGGTTTGATGGTCATCAATTCGTCGTGGATGCGGCCCAACGGGGGGCATCGGCGGCGGTGGTATCGGATCCTACCTGTGCAATGCATTCGCCTAGTGCCTTGGCGCTTCTCCAAGTGCAAGACACCCTCACCGCGTTGCACAAACTCGCAACGAACTACCGCCGCACGATGCTTCCTAGAACCCGCATTATTGCCGTAACGGGATCCAGTGGCAAGACAACAACCAAACAGATGATCGCAGCCGTGCTCGACGAGCATTTCCACGTTGAAAAAACCAAGGGCAACCGTAACAACCACATCGGGTTGCCGCTTAGCCTGCTCGAGATCAAGCCCGAACATCAGTTTGGCGTACTTGAACTGGGCACGAATCATCCCGGCGAGATCGCGCAACTGGCAGCGTTGGCACGGCCGGATGTCGGCGTCATCACCAACATCGGTCTCGCGCACGTCGAGTTTCTCGGCGACGAGGCCGGGGTCGCGAAGGAAAAAGGCGCGCTGCTGGAGGTCTTGCCAAACAACGGCGATGGACTGGCGGTGCTCAACGCCGACGACAAATGGTGCGCCGATCTTCGCGCACGGACGCGCGCCACAGTCATAACGACGGGTATTGAAAACTTTGCCGACATCCGCGCCAGCAACGTCAAGATTGAGTATGCCGAAGGCGGCGCAGCCATCAAGTTTCGCCTGAACGTCGCCAAGAAACCCGAGGACGTGATCGTGCGGCTGCGGACGCTCGGCCGTCACCAGATTTACAATGCGCTGCAAGCCGCCGCAGTCGGCTACGGCATGGGCATGGATCTCGACGAGATTCGGCTTGGGCTGGAGAGTGTCGAGTTTCCGCCGATGCGAATGGAACAGATTACGGTCGGGCGCATCCGGTTCGTCAACGATTGCTACAACGCCAACCTGCCGTCAATGTGCGCGGCGCTGGAGATGATGCGGGAGACACCGTGCGCCGGTCGCAAGATCGCCGTGCTCGGCGATATCCGCGAACT
>CAIKBP010000008.1 GCA_903825695.1 uncultured Verrucomicrobiota bacterium | reverse complement strand
GCAGCGCAACGACCACGAATTGTTCGTGGCTGACATGTGTGGTATCGCCGCCCACAATGTAGCAACCGAACTGTTTCGCGGCGGATTGCAGGCCGGCATACAATTCTTGCACGTACGCCACGGAAGTGCGACAGCGTAAACCGACGCTCACCACAGCCCAACGAGGCTGGCCGCCCATCGCCGCAATGTCGCTTAGGTTACGGGCCATCGCCTTCCAGCCGACGCGGCGAGGTGATGTGTCGGGAATGTAATGAACCCCCTCGACCACGGGATCGCAGGTGTAGAGCAGGTACTTCGCCCGGCCGGCGCCGCGCAGCACCGCGCAATCATCGCCGATGCCTACGACAACCGACCGCCGCGCCGTTGTGCCGGCCCCGAATACTTTGGGGCCAGCCGCCAGTTGCCGTCGAATCCGGTCGATCAGACCGAACTCACCGACATCGACGACGGTGCGAGATGGATGCACGGATCGTTTCATGAATGCACACGAACGTACAACAACATCGCTACATTTGCAGCGTTGAACAAAGCGTGCATGGTAATCGGTGCCAATAGTGAGCCGGTCACTTCGTACGCAATTCCCAGCCCCAAGCCCAATGCAAACAGCGGGGCCATCGAAGGCAGATGATAATGGATCAATGCAAACACTGCGGAAACGATTATCAAGGCCGTCGGCGCACCAAGCCGTTGCTTCAAAACTGGGTATGCAAACCCGCGGAAAAACAACTCTTCAAACAACGGAGCGGCTACAACAGCGAATCCAGTCAGTAGAGCCACAAGCGCGGATGAGTCGGAATTAACCAGTTTTTCGACCAGCGGCTGCGGGAGCGGCTCGACCCTGACCAAATGCAGAACCAGTGTCGACACAGTGCTGATGGTCCAAAGCGGAGGAATCATCGCCAGATAAAACACCGTCCCCAACACAACTGCGCGACGAGAACGACGTGGCTGCAAGCCGAACGTTTCCGTCCAACCTGTGCGCCGCAGGTGCAGGTACCAGCCGAAAGCAGCGATTGCACCGCACCGCACCAGCAACTCACCGCAAAGCAGAATGGCAAGCGATCGGTCCGGATCCAGCTTGACCGTGTGCGCCGCCAGCGTGACCAGTGTACCGAGGGCGTACGAAATCGGCGCGACCGCTGCGACGACAAGGATAAGGGCTGAAAACCCCCAAGGAGCCGCACCGATTAGGAAAAGCGCCGGTCGTTTGTGGCGTTCGAGCTGCGTCAACCGGGCAAGGAGGTACACATCACAAAACAGTCCCAAGGCAAAGAGAGCCGCAAAGCTGTAGGACAATGCCGGGTATTGGCGACGGAGTAGCTCCTCGGACAACAGCGCGGGATTCGCCACAGCGGCAATCTGTAGCGGTACGATGCGGACAAAATCCAATAGGGAATTCATTCGAACGGCCCTCGCGGTACCCGGTAACTTTTCAAGTATTCGTCAGTCGATTGCAACCTCATTCCGTGTCTGGTGTGACTGTTTTATGGCGGCGCTTGACGGTGGTTGTGTGTTTGTTGTAGCCTGAGTGAAACCGAATGATGTCGATGAGAAAATCGTTCTTCTGGCTCGTTGCTGCGGCGTTCCTAGCTCTCGCTTTTCCTCCTGATTGTCCCGCCCCGCTCGTATGGCGGCCGGGTGAAGGCTGGACCTACGAGAAAGGCGGTACGACCTCAGCCAAGACGCCGCAGGAACAACTCGAGCTGGGTAAGACATACCAAAGCCAGAAAGACTACGACAGCGCAATTGTGGCCTACCGGCGCTTGATTCGCCGCTGGCCAACCGCGTATGCAACGCAGGAGGCGCGTCTCCACCTGGGTGAATGTCTGAGCGCGTTGGGATTTCATTACAAAGCGTCTCTCGAATACCAGGATCTCATCGAAAAGCACCCAAACAGTGAGTTCCTTGAGACCGCGCTGCAACGTGAATTTGAGATTGGCAACCTGTTCCTTTCCGGTGAGAAGCACAGGGTGTGGCGGCTCCAGATATTCTCCGGCTACGATAAAGCCGTTGAGATTTTTGAGCGAATAGTCAAAACCGCTCCCTACAGCAAGCTCGGCCCCGAAGCACAGTTGCGGCTGGGCATGGTTTATGAAAAGCTAAAACAGTATCCCGAGGCCGTAATGGCATACGAGAAACTGGTTGAGCGGTATCCACAGGATCCGCTGGCGGAGACGGCTCAATTCGCCATGGGTGTCGCCTATGAGAAACAAGCCGGCAGCGCCGATTACGATGCCACCTCCGCCAATAAAGCTGTTACGGCATTCCAGGATTTTCTCATCCGTTATCCCAAAAGCGATCGCGTGCCGGATGTGGAAAAGCATTTGGTCAGCTTGAAACAGGAACAGGGCAGGGGATTGTTCCACATCGGCGAGTTCTACGAAAAACAGGGCAACGCCAAGGCTGCGGCGATATACTACAACGAAGTGATCGCGCAGAATCCGCATTCGCCATGGGGTGTTGCGGCACAACAGAAAGTGGCGCGGCCGACACCGGTATCAAAAGATACGTCGTTCAAATACACGCCGTTCAAATCTTCGACTGAAGAACCATGAACCGATTCATCATATCCCGCATCATCGTCATCCTGGCGTGTCTCGGCTGTGCGTTCGCCATGGGCTGTTTTGGCTATCGCGTTGGCCCGATATTGAAGGCCGACTACAAATCGATTGCAGTGCCAATGTTCAAGAACAAGACGTACAAACCGCAGTTGGAGGCGCAAATCACCAACGGCATCATCAAACGATTTCAGGCTGATGGCACATTGAATATAGATTCCGAGGACAACGCCGATGTTGTCCTCTACGGCGAAATCATCGGCTACAACCGTTACGCGTTGCGGTTGGCGCAGAGGGACGTGAACATTCCCCGGGAATACCGGTTAACCATTACCGTCCGCGTGGAAGCGTACAATCGGCGTACCGGCAAAATAGTTTTGAAGGAAACCAAAGTCTCGGGCAGCGCGGACACGTTTATCGGCTCAGACCAGCAGAGCGCCGAGTATCAGGCGCTACCTCTTGTGGCAGAAGACATAGCGCGACAGGTGGTCAGCTTGTTGGTGGAAAGCTGGCAGTAACCGGATTGCCGTCGCGCTCAAGCAGCGAGTTTCTTCAACCGCGCCGTCAACCGCGATTTCTTGCGAGACGCGTTGTTCGGGTGAATCACCTGCGTCTTGGCAGCCTTGTCGAGGGCGGAGAACAACTGACTCAACACCGCTATGGCCTCGTCATTCTTCTTGGCGCCCGCCAAATCCAGTAGCTTCCGCTCCAGCGTGTGCAGTCGGGATAGAATAGCTTTGTTGTGGACATGGCGACGCACTGAGCCGCGCGCTTGTTTTGCAGCAGAACGTGTTTTGGCCATAATTATCTCTCAATCAATGCTTCTTGAACGGCGCGCCTGCCCGCCAAAGCGCTAGCGCGTAGGAGGGCCATCTTACTTGCGAAGCGCGGAAAGTCAACGTGGAAAAACGCCCGGTAGTGGCTCAGTCGCCGACGACCAATCGATATCCGATCCCAGTTTCGGTCTGAATAAGCTTGCCGGTGGTCGCTGTCTCCAACTTCTTGCGGAGATGGGTGATGTAAACGCGAAGGTACTGCGACTGGGTTTCGGCATTCGGCCCCCAGACGGAGCGCAGCAATTGTTTGTGAGTCACGACCTTGCCGGCATGCTGCACGAGCACGCGCAGCAGAGCATATTCCGTTGCCGTCAGGCTGACCTCGTGGTCTTTTACCTTCACAACATGCGCCGCCAAGTCCACCTGCAAATCGCCACCGACGTACACTGGTTCATCCGGTCCGCCGGGCGCGCGACGTTGCACCGCGCGCAGCCGCGCAAGCAGTTCCGCCGCGCCGAATGGTTTGGTGAGGTAATCGTCCGCGCCGGCATCCAGTGCCGCCACTTTGTCGGCTTCGCAATTCCGTACGGTGAGCACCAACACCGGCACCTGGCTCCACTCGCGCAGCCGCTTGAGCGCTGTCAAACCATCCATGTCGGGCAAGCCGAGATCGAGAATGATCACGTCGGGCCGGCGCGCCGCTGCCTCCTGCAAACCGAGTTGGCCTCCGTTCGCTTCGAACGCCCGGTAGCCCTGCGGTTCGAGCGTAAGCCGCAGCAACCGCCGGATCGGCGCCTCGTCATCAATCACCAGAACAACCGGATTTTGTTTCATGCGGGTTTACTGCTTGTTTCAACCGGCAAACGGATTGTGAAGGTGGCGCCGCCGTCGACATTGTTCTCAGCGATCACTGTGCCATTGTGCGCGCGGACAAAACCTTGGACAATGGACAGTCCCAAGCCGGTGCCGCCTGGTAAGGCGCGTACGCCGCGGTAGAACTTCCCGAACACTTTTTTCTCCTCGCCCTGCGCCAAACCGACACCTTGGTCGGCGACGCGCAAAACCAACATCTTGTCATCCAGTTGCGCGGACACCTGGATCAGCTTGTCGGCAGGGCTGTAGGTCGCAGCATTGGTTAGCAGATTGCATAGCGCCTGTTCCATCAAGCCGAAATCCAGCCGCACGAGGGGCAGGTTATCCGGCGCGGAGATATGAATCCGCTCCCGTGAGATCTCGTTCGCGACCGTGTCGGCGACCGACCGCAACAACTCAGCCGGCTCACACCATTCGAGATTCAACGGTAGTCGGCCCGTCTCTATCCGCGTCATATCCAGTAAATTGCTGACGACGCGGCTCAGGCGCTTGTTCGCCTGTTTGATCTCGTCCAAAAACGTCTTGCCGAGCGGGATAGACGCCTCAGTGAGTTGCACATCCAATCCATCCGTAGCCGCCTCAATGACTGCCAGCGGCGTTTTTAGTTCGTGCGATACCGAATCCAACAGTGTGCGATGCAACCGTTCCGACTCGGCGGCCAATAGCGCCCGACTGGCACCCTCGATGAGCCGATAACGTTCAACCAGTGCCGCGATCTGAACCGTGAACGTCTCCAGCAGTTCGCGTTCATCGAGCGTCAGCCTGCTTCGCTCCCGAAAGTTCACACCTAGGACACCAAGTGTGCTGTTGGAGGTAGTTAACGGCACGTACAGCGCCGCAGCGTTTGGCAGTGTGTCGGTGAACCGTCCGGCGACCTGACGTTTCTCGAATGCCCAGCTTGCTACACCGACTTCACGTTCATCAGGCAGGAACGTGCTGGCCGGGTGCGGCACGGCCTCCAGTTTGTGGCCGTCCGTGTCGGTCAACAGCGCCGTTGTGCAGGCACGGAATACTGCGTCCACCTCCCTTATCGCATGACGCAGTCCATCTTCCAACGACGTGCTGGCCGAAATGCCTTCCAGCAGGCGGTTCAGTGCCTGCGTACGTTGCTCGCGCTTGCGTTCGGCAATCTCGCGGGTGCGCAACCGGCTCGTCAACCGGCCCACCACCACAGCAACCACGAAATACATCGCGAACATCATCCGGTCTTGCCACGAGGAGATCGTGAACGTGAACGGTGGCGGGATGAACAAGAAATCCCACAACAACGCGCTGAACGTCGCGACGAACAGGACGGCCCAGCGGTTCAACATCGTTGCCAGCACTACCACCGTCAGCATGTAGAGAATGCCGATCGCTTGGTAGCCCGTCAGCTGCTGCAGAAACCACGATGCCAACGTTACCGCCGCCACGGTCGCCGCGCCCCAGCCAAAATCGCGCGACAAATCCTGCCCCAGGAACTGAGCCAGCGTCGGCTTGCGTGGCCGCGTGCCTTTCTCGGCGCGGATCACGTGAATGTCAATCTCCCCGCCACGGCGCATCAGCTTGCCAACCAGCGAACCACCACGAAGAATCTCCCAGATAGGATTCATGTCGGGCCGGCCGACGACGAGCTGTGTCACCTTTTGTTCCCGCGCCGTCTCCAGCATCGCCTCCGCCACGTCATCGCCACGCGTCATCACCACCTCCGCGCCCAATTGCCGCGCCAACGAAAGGTTCTTGGTCAATCGTGTCTGCGCGTCCTCATCCAACGGCGTCGAGGTCTCCACATAAACTGCCACCCACGGCGCGTCCATCGCCGCCGCAATCCGGCGTGTCCATCGAATCAATGGCCCGCTGAACGGACTCGGCCCGACCGCGACTGCAAGCCGTTGCCCTGATGCCCACCGTCCGCCGATGTGTTTGATGCGCATCACGTCGCGCAATTCACGGTCCACCCGTTCGGTGGTGCAGCGCAACGCCATCTCGCGTAGCGCGGTCAGATTTTCCTCACGGAAAAAATTCTCTGAAGCCGTCGCTGCGCGCTCGCCAAAGTACACCTTGCCTTCGGCCAGCCGCTTGCGCAATTGCTCCGGCGTCAGATCGACGATCTCGATCTCATCCGCCTGATCTACCACCGAGTCCGGCACCGTCTCGCGCACGGTAACGCCGGTGATTTGCTGCACCACGTCCACGCGGCTTTCGAGGTGCTGAACGTTCAGAGTCGTGTACACATCTATGCCGGCATCCAGCAATTCCAGTACATCCTGATAGCGTTTCGGGTGGCGGCTGCCCGGCGTATTGGTGTGAGCCAGTTCGTCCACCAACGCGAGCTTCGGGCGACGAGCGAGCAGGCGATCAATATCCATCTCGGTTAGCGCGACGCCGCGGTATTCGAGCGCCTTACGGGGTATGACCTCTAACCCGGTCAGCAATGCCTC
>CAIKBP010000007.1 GCA_903825695.1 uncultured Verrucomicrobiota bacterium | reverse complement strand
TTTGTTCCAACAGTGCATCTTCGTTTCTGCGACTCCCGGACTATCCGAACTTCAACGTAGCGCCGTGGTGGCCGAGCAGATCATCCGGCCGACGGGACTGGTCGATCCGCCGGTGACGGTGAAACCATTGAAAGGCCAGATTGACGATCTCATCGAACAATGCCGCGCCCGCGCGGAGCGCCGCGAACGCGTACTCGTGACGACGCTCACGAAACGCACCTCCGAGGACCTAACCGACTACCTGCGGGATGTCGGCATCCGTGTCAAATACCTTCACAGCGAGATCGACACGATCGAGCGCGTCGAGATTCTGCGAGGATTGCGCAAGGCCGATTTCGACGTGTTGGTAGGAATTAACCTGCTGCGTGAAGGGCTCGATCTGCCCGAAGTATCACTGGTGGCGATCCTCGACGCCGACAAAGAAGGATTTCTTCGCAGCGCCACTAGTCTAATCCAAACCGCGGGCCGTGCGGCGCGGCATATCAATGCTGAGGTGATTCTCTACGCCGACGTGATGACCAATTCGATCAATAAATTCATCGAGACCACCGAGTACCGGCGGGCAAAACAACTTGCATACAACAAAGAGCATCACATTACACCGAAGACGGTGAAACGCGAACTGCAGTTAAGCCTCGCTGAACTTACGCAGGCGCGTGAAGTTGAGACGTCTGTTGTTCGCGAGACGCCGGGCGGTTATCGCAGGGCCGAATTGCTGCGCGAACTCGAAGCTGAAATGCTCGAAGCTGCCGAGAACCTGCAGTTCGAAAAAGCGGCTATTCTCCGTGACCAAATTCAGGAGCTGAAGAAATCCGGGAAATCGGACGACAAACCGACCGAACGGCGACGGGTTAAATACGACCGCAAATTGAAAGTAAATGTGGTAAAAAAGAGCCGTAGATGAGGAACATGTTTAACCACGAAGAAAACCAAGCACGCGAAGAAATTCGTGGTCTTCGTGCGCTTTGTGGTGGGATTTATGACGCTAACGACTGAAACGATGTTGCGAATCATCCGCGCCGCGCTGGCTGAAGATGTCGGCGCGGGCGACATCACAACCGAAGCCGCCATTCCGGCTGATGCGCGTGCTGAAGCTGCTATTGTCGCCAAGGAACCTTGCGTCGTTGCCGGCCTGTCGCTGGTCGAAGCGGTCTTCCATGAACTCAATTCCAAGGTGCAGGTGAAACCGCTCGTGAACGATGGCGACGTCGTCGCCAAGGGAACGCGAGTATGCACGCTCGCCGGTTCAGCCAGCGCAATCCTCACCGGCGAACGCACCGCGCTGAACTTTCTCCAACACCTGTCAGGTGTCGCGACGTTGACGCGCGAGTTTGTCGAAGCAGTGGCTGGCACGAAGGCGAAGATTCTCGATACACGCAAGACAGCGCCGACGCTTCGGGCGCTGGAAAAATATGCCGTGGCTGTCGGCGGCGGCCAAAATCATCGTATGGGGTTGTTCGATGCGGTCATGATCAAGGACAATCATCGGGTAATCCTTGCGCGACTCGGTCCGAACGCGCTGGGCAATGCCGCCACCACGGCGCGCAAAAACCACCCGAACACGCCTGTTATTATCGAAGCCGATACATTGGAACAGGTTGGGGAAGCCCTTGCCGTCGGCGCCGACCACATCCTGCTAGACAACATGACACTCGACGAGTTGGGCGAGGCCGTGAAACTGGTCGGTGGTCGGGCAAAGACCGAGGCCAGCGGTGGTGTCCGCCTCGCCAATGTCCGCGCGATTGCCGAAACGGGTGTGGACTACATCAGCGTCGGCGCACTTACGCACTCGGCACGGGCGGTGGATTTCTCGCTGGAAATGGGAGATTCTGTTCGACAGTAGTGATGGGCTGTATCCCGCCTGGATTTTTGGTAGAGTGCCTTCACGATGACGGCGGGCACAATGATTCTGGAAACATTTTATCGATCATCGGGGCAATTTGTGTCAGCGGCGCAGTTGGCGAAATTGATGCTGGCGTCCACTGGGAAGGTTGCTGCCGAAGTTGCCGAACTTGAAAAGCTCGGGTACGTCATCGAATTGCATCCGCATCACGGGTATCGGTTGTTGGAAAGCCCAAATCGGTTGATGGCCGATGACTTGGAGGCGCGCCTCGAATCCTTCGAGGCGGTCGGCCGAACGCGCGTGATCGGGTCGGAGATTTTGGTGTTCAAGGAGACGGCGTCCACCAACGACGTGTGCGAACAGCTTGGACGGAGCGGTGGTCGCGATGGATTGGTGGTGTTTGCAGAGTCACAAACGCGCGGGCGTGGACGGTACGGACGCGCCTGGGTGTCACCGCGCGGGAAAGGGCTGTGGTTTTCGGTACTGCAGCGGCCGAACCTGCCGGTGTCCGCAGTGCCGCGAATCTCCGTAGCGGCAAGCGTGGCAGTGGCGCGGGCGATCCGCAAGACGCGCGGGCTGGATGCGCGACTCACGTGGCCCAATGACG
>CAIKBP010000006.1 GCA_903825695.1 uncultured Verrucomicrobiota bacterium | reverse complement strand
TAGCTGGTTGCGGGCCAGAAACGGGAACTGTCGGGCGTGAGTACCTCATCGATAAGCAATAACTTGTCGTGGTCCATGCCGAACTCGAACTTGGTATCAGCGATGATGATCCCGTGCACGGCGGCATGGTCGCGGGCATACTTGTATAGGGCCAGCGAGTGGCAGCGTACTTTCTCGGCAAGCGGTTTGCCCAGAATTTGGCAGGCGCGGTCGAACGAGATATTTTCGTCGTGGCCTGTCTCGGCTTTGGTTGCCGGGGTGAAAATCGGCTCCTTCAGTTTGGCTGACTCGACCATGCCAGCGGGCAACGGAATGCCGCAGACAGTCCCGCCCTGCTGGTATTCCTTCCAACCGGAGCCGGCCAGATACCCACGCACGACACATTCCACCCGCAACGGCTGGCATTTCCGCACTAGCATCGAGCGGTCGCGCAGCGCCACGAGTATTTCGGCAGGAGATGTGGTCCGTCCGCCAACCGTGGTTGCGATGCGGCCAAAATCGCTTGTCAGGAAATGGTTTGGAACGATATGCACGGTCTTGTTGAACCAGAACGTGCTGAGCGCAGTCAGGATGCGGCCTTTATCTGGGATCGGGTTCGACATAATGACGTCGAACGCGCTGATGCGGTCGGTGGCGACGATAAGCAGGGCGTCGCCGAGGTCGAAGATTTCGCGCACCTTACCGCTGTGGAGCTTCTTGATACCCGGGATATCGAGTTGGGTAAGGATCGCGGTCATGGGATCACCTCATTTTAGCGTGCTCCAGTTGCTCAAGGTTTCCACTATCAGACGGACGCCAAAACCGGTCGCGCCTTTGGCGTAGTAATGGCGTTCTTCAGTAGTCCATGCGGTGCCGGCGATGTCGATGTGCGCCCATGGTGTGTCACCTACGTACTTCTCAAGGAAAGCCGCAGCAGTGATGGTGCCTCCTTCGCGGCCTGCTGTGTTCTTGATGTCGGCCACATCGCTCTTGATCCTGTCGCGGTAATCGTCAGCCAACGGCAGTGGCCATACGCGTTCGCCGGTGCGGTCGGCGGCGTCGCGGATTCGCTCCTGCAACTGTTCGTTGTTGCCCAGCAAACCGGCGATAAAGCTGCCGAGCGCAATGACACAAGCGCCCGTGAGCGTGGCAATGTCGATGATCGCCTGTGGCTTGCGTTCGCGGGCATAGGCAAGCGCATCACCCAGCACGATGCGACCTTCGGCATCTGTGCTGAGCACTTCGATGGTTACGCCGCGCTTTTCCCTGCCTTTGTAACTGGTGACAACATCGCCGGGGCGATAGCTTGTGGCACTTGGCAGGTTCTCAGCCGCGGCAATGACGCCGAGGATGTTGAGCGGGAGCTTTAGCTGGGCTGCGGCCCGAAGCGCGCCAAGCACCGCCAAGCCACCGCATTTGTCGAACTTCATCTCGTCCATCTTATCGCCGTGCTTGAGGGTGATGCCACCGGAGTCGAAGGTCAACGCTTTGCCGACCAATGCAACAGGTTGTGCGCCGGGATCGGGGCTGCCTCGGTACTCCAGCACGATCAATTGCGGTTCATGGCTGCTGCCGCTGCCGACGGCGAGCAATCCGCCAAACCCCTGCTTTTCAAGAGCCGATTTATTCAGCACCGTGCATTTCAGGCCTTCTTCTCTGGCAAGTTGACGGGCGTAATCGGCAAGAACCGAAGGAAACACCACGTTGCCGGGCAAGTTGCCGATCTCACGGGCGTAATTGGCGGCCTCGACGATGGTTTGGGTGCGGGCGACGATTTGTCTGACGGCGCGAAGATCGGTGCCCGCAGGAACGCA
Organism: uncultured Verrucomicrobiota bacterium; assembly: GCA_903825695.1. Taxonomy (GTDB): domain Bacteria; phylum Verrucomicrobiota; class Verrucomicrobiia; order Palsa-1439; family Palsa-1439; genus CAIKBP01. Next base: position 18,927 of record CAIKBP010000006.1, on the reverse strand, counting down.
GAGTGTCAGCGATTTGAGTTCCGTGGCGTTGTCATCAGGCACCTTAAACCTGGCGAATTCGTAGCTGGCAAGCAGGGCGGCCTCCACGAGAATGCGAACAGCATCGGGCGTGGGACAACCATCGAGATCGGCACGGATCTGGACGGCAGCGTGGTCGAGACCGGCGCGACGCAGCTTTCTGGTGGCCAGACCCATGGCGCGCCGCAAGATCTCCGCGTTGAACTTCTGGCGCTTGCCGAGGCCGACGAGCAGCACGCGTGGCGCAGCGAGTTTTCCGGCAGTGTGAAGCAGGAGAAGTTGTTTATTTGCGCCTTTGAACTCCTTGTCCGTAACGCGGCGCAGCATGCCTTGTAGACCTGATGGGCCACTGACCTGTTCTTTTTCGAAGGCTAGCAGGACAACGGCGAGCGTTGGTTGAGCAAGGGCAGACGCCGTAGTGGTATTAATCTTCATGGATAAGTGATTATAGTCACAGAAGATGATGGGCGTCAATTCAGACCGGCTGATCGTGCTGCTTGTATGTGGCTTGAGCTGGGAACCGTACCATAACCAGCGCTTGCACCTGTGGCGTTGCACGTGCTAGTTGTCGGTTCCGGACTTTTGGCGGGTTCAATGGAATAGCAGGGATTTGGATTTGCACCAGATGCAACAACGGTTGCCGAAGAAAATTGTAGTATTTTGTCTACCGGGGATCGGGGACGCGATTCTGTTCACGCCGGCGCTCGCGTTGCTGCGTCGCGCATTGCCGGCGGCGTGGATCACGGTGGTCACGATGTTTCGCGGCACGGCGGATATTCTGGAGACCAATCCAGACGTGGACGAAGTGCGCTGCTTCGATTTTTTTCGGGCCACGAAATGGCAGGGACTGCGCTACGTCTGGGACTTGCGCCGTGAAGGGTTCGACATCAGTATCATGCCGTTTCCGTCGAATCGGCTGGAGTACAACGTCGTCAACTGGCTGGTCGGCCACCGCTGGCGCGCGGCGCATCGCTATCAACACCAGAGCGGACAGAACCTGTGGTTCCTAAACAACATCGTCGTTACTGAAGATGGCCATCGGCACAATGTTGAGGAAAACCTTCGCTTGGTGCGCGCGATCTGCGAGCAACTCAAGATTTCCGTTCCCGATGTGCCGCATCCCGAGTTGAAACTGGTGCTCACCGCAGAAGATGAACAGTATGGTGAAAGCTTTTTGTCCCAGCACGGTATCAATCGTGAGACGATCCTCTTTGGTTTTCATACCTTCAGCAGCACGTTTAAGAACATGCACCGCAAATGCTGGGGGAAAGACGACTTTGTGCAATTAATCCGCCGCCTCGGTGAGCAGTATGCCAACGCGCGATTCCTGATCTTCTCCGGTCCATCAGATGAAGAGGTTAACCGGTATATCACGGAACGCGTAGACGGACGCGTTACTTTGGTGCGGGAATCCAATCTTCGCCAGGCACTGGCATTGGTCAAGCGCAGTCGTGTGTTTATCGGCAACGACTCCGGCTTTACGCACCTGAGTGCGGCCATGGGCGTACCCATCGTAGCGTTGTATGGGCCGACCAACTGGCGCCGCCTGCATCCGCGGACAAGCCGGTACGTGGTCGCGCATGGCGATCTGCCGTGCATCCCCTGTTTCTACTACTCCAGCCGCCCCCTGCGTTGTGTGGCGAACCTGGATTACGCCTGCATGCGGCAGATCACGGTTGAACAGGTACTGACCGCGATTCACACTGTTCTCTCTAAGCCCCATGAGCCAACTAGCCCAGCCTGATATCCAGTCGCGACGCGTCCCGCCGGCCAAACGCGCAATGCGAGCCGTCTGGCGTTTTCTTCCGCGCTGCAAACTCAGTTACGACGCGGGCAAACTCATCACTCGGTCCGTGCTTCGACCGGAGAAGCAGCCTCTTCGCGTAGCCATCAGTTTCGGTGGACGGATTCCGATGCGGCTCGATTTGGCCAGCTTCGTGGCCAACGATTTATACTGCTTCGACGATCATTACGAGTCTGTGACACTACGGTTGTGGCGGAGACTGGCGCGCGATGCCAGGGTCATACTCGACATTGGCAGTCACATCGGTACGTTTGCCTTGGTGGCTGCAGACACGAATCCCAATGCACGCGTCATTGCCGTGGAAGCGGATCCGGCCAACTTCGCCCAACTGCGCGCGCACAGCGTCGCTTACCCCGGTGTCGTTGCCGTCCATGCCGCGGTTGCGGACCGCGCCGGGCAGATGTGGTTTTGTTCGGGAAGTGAGAACGACGGCGCGGGCCGCTTGTGCACCGAGCAACAGGCAACGGGAAACTGTGTTCCGATTCAAACTTGTACCCTGACGGAATTGTGTCGGCAGCAACACTTGGTGGAAGTCGATCTGATCAAGCTGGACGTGGAAGGCTTCGAGCACAAGTTACTGGTTGCCGACAGCGAGTTTTGGGGGGAATTTGCGCCTGCACACGTAATTGTGGAACTGGCGTGCGACAAGGCCATGCCAGAGCAAGCGGAGGAGGTTCTCCGTGCAATGCAGCGCCGCGGCTATACGGCTTGTCGCATTCAAGGATTGTACGCGATTCCATTCGGCAAACCCATTGACTTGGCAAACTGGCATTTCTTTCGATGAAAAAGCGAACAACTTCGGAATCTGAACCACTGTCGACCGCTGACATAAAACAAAGGTTTGGTCTGTGGTTTATTCTGGTCGCCGCGCTGGTGTACTGCACATGGCTGGGTTGGCACTGGCTGCCACTGGCTTGGAGTGACAAGGAACTGGCCGCATCCGCCTCGCGCGTCTGGGATGTCAAACGGGAGTTGACCGCCCACGGCGCCATCCCATGGTGGACTCCCAATTTCATGAGCGGGTCGAGCTACGCCCTCAATTACTCCCGTGGTTTCTATCTGCTGCCATGGTTGCTCTTCTCCACGTTCGCCAGCCTCGATGCGGCAGGTAAACTGGTGGCGTTATGCGCGATCTTCGCCAGCGCTGTGACGATGTACTTTTGCGCGCGGCATTTTCTTCGAAACGAATGGGCCGCAGTTCTGGCGGGGTTGGCCTATATGTTGTGCCCGGAACAACTCACCCGCGCTGCAACCCAAGAGCACATAACCATCAGCCTGTTTATGCCGTTCATACCGCTGCTGTGGTGGCTGTTTGCACGGGCACTGCGGTCAGGACGGTTTGGCGATGTGTTCTGGTGCGCGCTGGCATCCGTGTTCGCGATGTGGACGGATTACAAACAGCTCTTTGTACAGGGTGTTTTTTTGTTCGGTTATCTACTCTACTGGCTGTCGCTCCCCGAAGAGCGGTCGCATTCGACCAGAACCGTGCGGACATGTCTCGTGCTGGGCGCGGTGTTCCTTGGGTTGGGTGCGGCATTCCTCGTACCTGGGTTTACCGAGTCCAAGTACGTGAAGCTCTTCGAGGGTGATCCCCTTAAAGCTTGGCAGCGTACTTACGGGTTCAAGAGCGTACTGGCGCTGGTTGATCGCGGTGGCGTGGCCACGCAACAGGCTGTTGAAAGCGTCATCCGTAAGGTGCAGTCGGGCGGTTACCACCCCGTTTCCCAGCAGGACGTTGTGGAGTTGCAAACGCAGGTCGATCGTGTCGTGTCGCTGCGGATGGATTCGCCAGAGAAGTACGCGGGGTTGGTGTTGCTCGTGTTGATTGGATGGGCCGCCTTGTTCAATCGCGCGCGCACCAACCGGCGATTGTTCTGGTTTTGCATCGGTGTGGCGATGGTTAGTGTCGCGCTGGGGACCGGCGTGAGCAGTGTCGCCGGTGCCAGTTTGCGGACATTCACCACGCTGATGGCGCTGGACGGCGTGCCGGCGTTTACGCGCCTGACAGTGTTAATGACGCTGGCGCTCGGCGTGGCCGGCCTCATATTCTTCATGCAGCGCAAGCTGACGACGCCGCGCAAGTGGGCCATTGCAGTCGTGGCGCTGATCGTGTTCCTGTTCGTGCCGCTGTTTGGCATGCTGGCGCATTTCCCCGCCTTCAAGGAAATCCGCGCTCCCGGGGTTTTCTACAGCCAGCCGTTTTCATTTCTCGGAGCCTTACTGGCCGGGTTTTTTGTGACGGACGTGCTGGCGGTGGTGAAGTGGCGCGTGCATGTCCCAAAGATCGTCGCACTTGTTGCTGTTCTCATGTTCCTCGATTACTGGCCGTATCAGAAGGCGATGAAGGACAACGGTGTGCCCGCCCGCACGTTGCATAACTTAGAAGCAACGTATTCATCATTCCGCAAGGATCCCGACTGGGTGAAGACGTATTCGGTGTCGGGGCGCTATTTCCATCTACTCGGCCCGATGTACGGCGGCAAACCGCAGGTGTACGAGGCATTCTACAACTGGATGTGCCCGCTCGGCACCGGGCTGCTCAACCAGCGGGCGTTTTCGTCATTGGACAACCACCGCGCATTTCTGAACCTGATGGGCGTGCGCTATGTCGTCTTCGACAAGACCGACCCCGACACGCAATCGTCGCAAATGAAGCAAATGCTTGCCAGTTACCAACAGACGTTCCCCGTCGCACTCGAGAACGAGGATTTCGTCGTGTTCCGCAACGATGGCGCGCATCTCTATGTGACAGGTTACGCGCGCGGTTGTCTGTTCGAAGGCGCCTTCCGCAACTCGGCGCAGCTGGCGATTGCGCTCGCAGCCCGCAACTGGCCGCTCGTTTGCGGCCCGGCTTACGGAGATGCCGCGACGAAGTACGAGAGAGTTTACCACGACAGCGAAGCGTCGATGGCACCGGTGCGCAATGGCGAAATAGTCCCGCTCGCAGACGTGCAAATGGTGCGCCAAGATGCACAACGAGTTCGCGTCCGCCTCAATGCACCCCGTGATTGTCTGGTCGTCATCTCGGAAAGCTATTATCCGTATTGGCACGCGGAGATTGACAACCGGTCCGCCGAGGTGCTGCGGGTCAGTTGTGGTTTGATGGGCTTGAATGCGCCAGCTGGCGCACATGAAATCGTGCTACGCTACGAACCGCCACGGGCGTACGCGCTCGCTGGTGTGGTAAGTTTACTGGCGCTGATCGGTTTCGGAGTCGCGGCGTCGCGCAATCGTCCATCACGCCCAGGGCATACTTCATAAGCGGGCCTGCCACCACTTGACGGTCTGACGCAGACCTTCATCGAGGCGATAGCGGAGTTTCCAGCCCGTGCTCTTCAATTTCGTGTTGTCGGAAACGATGTGCATCGGCTCGGTGGGCGAGTACGGCAGTGCGCCGAGCTTAACGAGTTCAGGTTTGCCGAGCAATTCGCCAATCTTCATACCTATCTCCGCCACCGTGGTAGGTACGCCGCTTCCGATATTGACCGCTCCCGTGAGTTTGCCCTCTGCGACGGCAGCCACAGCGCTTGCGACGTCCTCGATGTGCAAAAAATCGCGGCGACGGTCGCCCTGCACCAGCTTGGCCTCCTGTTTGCGCAGCAATGCATTGATGACCACTGGCACGAGCCGTCGCGGGTCTTCGTGCGGACCGTACTGATAGAAAAACCGCACCCACGCGATCTCCATCTCAAGCGATTGGAGGGCATTGAACAATTCAAGTTTGGATTGGGCATAGAGCGTGCGCTGCCCGGTGGGACTCAACTCGCGCAGTGGTTCGTCACTCGTCGCGTACTCGAAGCATGTGCCGGCGGCCACGAATCGCCGGCAACCGGCGTCCTGCAGGACGCGGGCGAACCGTATGCTCGCTTCGACCCATTTCCTGTTCTCTGGCGATTCGAGGTATTTCCCTGTCTCGACGTACCAAGCGAGGTGAATGCAGCAGTCGAAAGATAAAGATGGGGGGTTGAAGGATGAATCCAGCAGATCGCCCCGGATCGTCACGAGCGAGGACAAGATATCGCGAATGCGCCACGTGTCATCGTTGGGAAGGACGACCGCATGAACCTCATGACCCGCCGCGACGAGAGCGCGCGCGACGTGCGAGCCGATGAAACCCGTTGCACCTGTCAGGAGGATTTTCATACTTTGTTTGTCATTCTGAGCGAAGCGAAGAATCTCTGTCGTTCACGGCGAGACCCTTCGCTTCGCCCGGGGTGACACAAGGGGGAAAGTGAAGTCACAGTCGCTGCCCATATTGTTGGGCGTAGTACCTTTTGAACTTACCGCCCTTGATCTTGCGCCACCACGACTTGTTGGCGGCGTACCAATCGATAGTCGCGTCGAGCGATTGGTTGAAGTCGCGCTGCGGTTTCCAGCCCAGCGCCGCCAGTTTCCCGGCGTTCAGCGAGTAACGGCGGTCGTGCCCGGGGCGATCCTTGACGGATTGAATCAATGATTCGGGTTTGCCAAGCCGCTGGCAGATACGGCGCGCGATGGCGACGTTCTCGACTTCGTTGCCGCCGGCAATGTTGTACGTCTCGCCGAGTTGACCGCGAGCGATGAGGAAATCGATCGCTGTGCAGTGGTCTTCGACGTGGATCCAGTCGCGCACATAACGGCCATCGCCATAGAGCGGCAACGGTTTGTCGTCCATGGCGTTTGTGATGAACAATGGCATGAATTTCTCAGGGTGCTGGTTCGGTCCGAAATTATTGGAACAGCGGGTAATGATGACCGGCACATTGTGCGTCGCGAAATAGGCATAGGCGAGGCGATCCGCGCCGGCCTTGCTGGCGGAATATGGATTGCGGGGGTTCAACGGCGAATCCTCGGAGAAACTTCCCCGCTCAATGCTCCCGTACACTTCATCGGTGGAAATCTGGACGAACTTATTCACTCCGAACTGCCGGGCAGCCTCTAGAAGCGTGAACGCGCCCAGCACATCGGTCTTGATGAAATCATCGGCCCACAGGATCGAGCGGTCAACATGCGTTTCGGCGGCGAAGTTAACGACAGCGTCGAAGCCCGCCCCGCTTCCGGCGGGGCAATCACGCCAGAGTTTCTCGACGAGCTTGTGGTCGGTGATATCGCCCCGAACGAATTTGTGGCGGTTCGGGTCGGGCAAGCCAGTGAGATTGTCGGGGTTGCCGGCGTAGCTGAGTTTGTCGAGATTGACGATGTACCAGTCGGGATGGACGCGCAATGCGTGCTTGATGAAGTGCGAGCCGATGAATCCGGCGCCGCCCGTGACGAGCACGCGTCTCACAGGGCAAGTCCTTGTTGTCGCGCGACCTGCAAGCTGGTTTCGAGAAGCTTTTGGTGCGACGCGCCGGCGTCCGCCCACCAGCCGTCGAGGATGTCGTATTCAAGCTGCCCGCGCCGGAGGTAGGCATTGTTGACGTCGGTGATCTCCAGTTCGCCCCTGCGTGACGGTTTCAAAGTACGGATAATGTCGAACACACGGTTATCGTACATATAAATGCCGATGACCGCATAATTTGATTTCGGCCGTTTTGGTTTTTCCACGACCCCGACGATCTTGCCGGCCCGTAGTTCAGCCACACCGTACGCCTGCGGGTTGCGGACTGCCTTCAGATAGAGACGCGCACCGCACTTCTGTTTTTTGAATGCGGCGACGCCGCGGCGAATATTCTTCTCTATGACGTTATCACCCAGCATTACGACAATCTTCTCGCCTTCGGCAAAATGTTCCGCCAACCGCAAGGCATCGGCAATGCCGCCTTCGCCTTCCTGGTAGGTGTAGTTAAGGTGCGGCAGGCCAAATGCCCTGCCGTTCCCCAACAGCCGCAGGAAATCGCCTGCGTTGTTGCCGCCCGTGACGATTAGCAAATCGCGAACGCCCGCATCCACCAGGGTCTGGATTGGATAGAAGATCATCGGCTTGTCGAACACGGGCAGCAGATGCTTGTTCGTGATTTTTGTCAGCGGATGCAGCCGTGTACCCAATCCACCTGCCAGAATTACGCCTTTCATCAATGCTCCTTGATGACCCAATCGTTGCGGTCGTTCACGCTTCCACGCTCGCTGGGGATCGGCCTTGGCACACTGGTCCTAACGCCCATGATCATCGAATGACAAAAGTAGTCAAAGCGCCGCGGCAAGTCAATCGCCGCAAGTCAGGCCTCGGACGTCTTGGCTTAAACGGTTTGACACCGTCGCTCGCGGTCTGCACAATATCCGTGGTGGAGATAGCATCTTGGGCTGCACATGTAGCGTAGCAGCTGCCATCAGCTAGCTTCCTCGCGACGCAAGGACGCAGGATATGCCAGGGAAAACAAACAGCAACGTTCCCAGGAAGACGCGGACAGGGGGACCGTCGTTTTGTGCGAAGCGGACAGCCGGCGAATGGGCGCTGGTCTGGGTGATCATCGCATACCTGGTCGTGATGTTTTCGCTGGCACTGCGCCAGTACAGCGTGTTCGGACGCGATGGCAGTCTCTATGCCGAAAACAACAGTATGTTCTGGTGGACGCTGCATGGGAAGTGGTTCTATGTACCACCCTACGAAATCAGCATGTTTGCTCAACACGCCCCGCTGTTTCACATCTTATTACTGCCATTCTACTGGATTGCACCGGGCGTGTCGACGTTGCTTTTCTTGCAGACGCTGGCACTGGCACTGGCTGCAATTCCGGTTTATCTGCTGGCGAGGAAACTCTTGGCATGCGAGTCGGCCGCGGTGCTGTTAGCCATCGCGTTTCTACTGTTTCCGCCGTTAATCTCGCAAAACCTGAACCAGATCCAACAACCGTCGTTCCTGCCAGTGGTGCTGATGTTCGCGATCTACTTCTTTGTTGAGAACTGCCTCGGCTGGTTTCTGGCATTCGCGTTTCTGTCCTGCACAGTGCGAGAGAATGTGCCTGTGGCGATCTGCATGTTCGGAGTATGGGCGCTGATCGAACGGCGCGGGTGGAAATGGGCGGTTGCGCCGATGGCGCTCGGGGCGGTGTACTTCGTTTTGGCGACGAAAGTGATCATGCCGACCTTTCGGTCGGCCGGGAATATGCAAATCTACGGTCAGCAATGGCACGTGTTGCGATACTTCTCTTATCTTGGTCAGACGCCATCACAAATCCTTGCGACCATCCCCAGCCACCCTGGAATCCTCGTAGAGCACGTGCTGCAACGCGATGTCCTGACTTATCTGGTTTTGCTAACGCAGCCACTAGGATGGGTACTGCCGTTCGGCGGTTGGGCAGCGCTCATTGCCGTGCCGGACCTCTTGGGCAATATGTTGACCAGCGAGACGATGATGCGCGTGATTCCGTATCACTACAACGTGGTGACTGGCACCGCATTGTTCGCGGGAGCGATTTTTGGCGTTAGACGGCTGGCTGGGATACTGCAGCGGCGGTTATCTGGCGGCAATTATGCACCTGTGCTGGCGGGAACGTTAGTGGCGTTGTGCGCGGCTCACTGGATGCTTTGGTTAGATCTGGGACGGTTCGAGAAGCTGCCATACCACGATACGCTGGTGAAAGCGCTCGAGTTTGTCCCGAAGGATGCGTCCCTTCTTGTCCCGCGTCGCATGCTTGGGCAAGCGTCCAGTCGGCCCAAATGGGATGTTAACGCTGTGTTCTGGAAGGAATATTTGGGGGCCGAGCCGCGCTCCATTCCCACGGATTGGGGTTCAACTTTCGAATATGTCATCTTGGACGCGAACGAGCGCCAGTACCCACCGTTCATCACCCGAGACATCTTCATGCAGTTCTATACCAACACCACTTACCAGCTGGTGTTCAACGAGAACAACGTCTTTGTCTTTCACCACGTCCAGTCGCCTATGCCGACAACAGTGGCGCCTCAAAACAATCGATAAACGAACAATGCGTAGCCGATGCCGGCGGTGAGTAGGCAGAAGAGGCAGTCAGGTCGAGATTTTTCGTGATTTTTCGCCGGGGCGGACGTAGAAAGCTTACCTATGAAAATCGTCGTTGCATACTCAGGCGGGTTGGATACGTCGGTCATTTTGCATTGGCTGAAGGAAACTTACCGATGCGAAGTGGTCGCGTTCTGCGCCGACATCGGACAGGAAGAGGAACTCAAGGGTCTCGATGAGAAAGCCAAAGCCACCGGCGCGTCGAAATTCTGCGCGCTCGATCTCGTTGAGGAATTTGCACGCGATTTCATATTCCCAATGATTCAAGCGGGCGCGATCTACGAGAACCAGTATTACCTCGGCACAAGCATCGCGCGTCCGCTCATCGCCAAAGCGCAGATAGACGTCGCACGCAAGGAAAACGCCGACACCGTCGCCCACGGCGCAACAGGCAAAGGCAACGACCAGTGCCGTTTCGAGTTGACCTATGCCGCACTCGCGCCGGACCTGAAAATCATCGCGCCATGGCGTTTACCGGAGTTCCATGCGCAGTTCAAAGGCCGCGCCGAGATGCTCGCATATTGCCAGAAGAAGGGAATCAAGGTCGAGGCCTCGGCCAAGAAACCGTATTCGATGGATCGAAATCTCCTGCACATCAGTTTCGAAAGCGGCATCCTCGAAGATCCGTGGGTTGAGCCGCCAAAGGATATGTTCAAGCTCAGCGTTGCGCCCGAGGACGCGCCTAACGAGGCTGAGTACATCGAACTCAATTTCGAGTCCGGCATCTGCGTCGCGATCAATGGCAAGAAACTGTCGCCCGCCAATGTCATGCGCACATTGAACAAGCTGGGCGGCAAACACGGTGTTGGTCGCGTTGATCTGGTCGAGAATCGCTTCGTCGGAATGAAGAGCCGCGGCGTATACGAGACGCCCGGCGGCACGATCCTGCATTTTGCGCATCGTCAAATGGAAACATTGACGATGGATCGCGAAGTCATGCATCTGCGCGATTCGCTGGTACCGAAGTACAGTGAACTTGTCTATTATGGTTTTTGGTTCAGTCCGGAGCGCGAGGCGTTGCAGGCGTTCGTGACCGAGAGCCAGAAGAACGTCACGGGCACGGTCCGCCTCAGGCTCTACAAAGGAAACGTGATCACGGCAGGCCGCAAATCGCCAGTGTCGCTATACAATCCGCACGTCGCAACGATGGAAGCCGACAAAGGCGCTTATAACCAGACCGACGCCACCGGCTTCATTCGTCTCAACGCTTTACGCCTTCGCAATCGCGCCGCAGGGGTGGGCAAGACAAAGAGAAAATAGTTGTTGCAATTCTGGCGGATTGGCGTACCTTGCCGCCGCTAGTCGATAGAAGAAGCTCGCAGTGAGATTGGTAGATTGTCAGAGTGGTCATTCATGCACGGTGACAGTCCGAAACCCGACGAGCGGGAACAGTCACTGAAGCCTCCTACCGCGGCAGAAGGAAATAACACACAATGGGTACTAAACTATTCGTTGGCAACCTGTCATTCAACACCACCGAGGGCCAGATCCTCGAACTGTTCAAGACCGTCGGCAACGTTTCAAGTTGCGAACTGATCTTGGACAAGTTCACAAGCAAATCGCGTGGATTTGCCTTCGTGGAGATGGGTTCACAGGAAGAAGCCAACAAGGCCATTGCCGAACTTAACGGCAAGGAACTGGATGGCCGCGCCTTGACGGTCAATGAAGCGCGTCCACGCGAAGAACGCCCCCGGGGCGACTTTGGCGGCGGGCGTGGTGGCGGTGGCGGCGGTGGTGGCGGACGGCGTGAGTTCCGTCGTGATCGTCGGTAATCCGACGACCGCGTCAGTTTGAAAAAAAGAGAGCGTTCCGCAGGTGCGGAACGCTTTTCTTTTTCAGGCGAGCAACTGCAAGACAGCTTCGGACGTGGCGACGAGATGTTGAGCGCCGCTTTCCAGCAGTTCGGCTCGGTCCCGGAATCCCCAGAGCGCGCCAACGGCGCACATTCCGGCGTTGCGCGCTGTCCGCATATCCGTGTTCGTGTCGCCGAGATAGAGCCACTGGGCGGGTGGCAACCCGAGTTCCAAAGCGATCTGGCGCGCGGCGGTGGGATCTGGTTTCAGCGGTACATCTGGCATCTGGCCGCGCACAATGTCAAACAGCGGCGGATGGAAATAGTGTTCGATCATCCGCTTCGTAAACATATCGGGCTTGTTCGATAAGACTGCCAGCCTCAAGCCGCGCCGGTGCAACGCCGCGACGAGTTCGGGAATGCCGGGATACAACCGTGTTTCGTCGAAACAATGCGCATCGTAATGCGCCTGCATCAATCGTAGCACATCATCAGCGAGATACTGGCGGTTGGCGGGCAGAGCGCGTAAGCAAAGATGGCGCGCGCCGTCGCCAACGAAGTAACGATATGCATCCAGTGGATGCGTCGGACAACCGAGCGCGGTGAGGGCATGGTTGACCGCGTTGGCGAGGTCGGCCAACGTATTGGCCAGTGTGCCGTCGAGATCGAAGAGCGCGGCCAGAAATACCTGCGTCATTTGCACATTCTATCACATTCGCCCAGGTTGGCGGTGTGCCGCCGATGCCTCCTCGCAGCGGTGGCGCCGATTTAGGCGAATAGTTGACTTGATTCCCGTCCGCAATTGGCGACAATCAGGACGCCATGAAAAAAGCACCACAACCGATGTGGGGCGGGCGTTTTGCCGCGGGGCCCGCCGAAGTTGTTAAACAGTTCACCGAAAGCGTGAGCTTCGACTGGCGATTGTACAAACACGACATCGCCGGCTCGATCGCGCACGTGCATGGCCTGCTGAAAGCCGGCGTTCTCGCGAAAACGGAAGCAGCGAAGATCAAGCGCGGCTTGCGCGCCGTTGAACGTGAGATTGAGTTGGGCAAATTCAAATGGGACACGTCCCTTGAAGACGTCCACATGAACATTGAGGCGGCGCTGGTTCGCAAGATTGGAGCGGTGGGTGCAAAACTGCACACGGCCCGCAGCCGCAACGATCAGGTGGCTACGGATCTTCGTCTTTGGCTCAGGTCGGAAATCCAAAGCGCCAAATCCGAGACCCGAAATATTCAGAAATCGTTGATTGCCGTAGCGGAGAAGAACATGGGCGTCATGATGCCCGGGTACACGCATCTACAGCGCGCTCAGCCCGTATTGTTCGCACACCACCTTCTCGCTTACGTCGAGATGTTCGACCGCGACATGCAGCGTTTGGAGGACTGCCTTAAGCGCGTGAATATTTGTCCGCTCGGTTCTGGCGCCATCGCAGGTACCGCGCTGAAACTTGACCGCGACTACGTGGCCAAATTGCTTGACTTCAACGGCGCGACGCGAAATTCGATGGACGCTGTGAGCGACCGCGATTTTGTCGTCGAATTCATGGCGGCTACAGCGCTGGTGGCAATACATCTGTCGCGCTTGGCGGAAGACCTCGTGCTGTGGTCAACCGCGGAGTTTGGCTTCGTCGTCATCGGCGATGCCTATACGACGGGTTCATCGTTGATGCCACAAAAGAAGAACCCAGACGTTGCGGAACTGACCCGCGGCAAGACCGGTCGCGTCGTCGGCAATCTCGTCGCCGTTCTGACCATGCTCAAGGGACTTCCACTCGCGTACAACCGTGATTTGCAGGAGGATAAACAGCCGTTGTTCGACTCCGCCGACACGCTACTGGCATCGTTGCGCGTCATGGGCGACATGTTACGACACACGAAGGTGAACCGCGCGAAGTGTGAAAGCGCAGTCAGCGATCCGATGCTGCTCGCTACTGACCTTGCAGATTTTCTTGTGAACCGCGGCATTCCATTCCGCGAGGCGCATCGTGTCGTTGGTGCGCTCGTTGTGGAATCTGAGAAAACAGGCACGCCGTTGCCGAAGCTGGCTGTTAAGAGGTTTGGCGCAGGTGCTGCGCGCGTATTCAACGTGCGCCATGCCTTGGCATCGCGCAGGGCCGTCGGCGCGCCGTCGCCAACGAACGTCCGCATGCAGTTGACGCGATGGAAACGCCTGCTGAAGTAGGCCGGATGTTTCATGGAGCTAAGACCGGTCGGGCGAAGGCGCAGGATTGCGCGAACCCGCCGGGTGGGCAAGCTTTGGGAGAAACCGGTTTGTGAGATACCTGGTTTTTGGGGATGTGCACGCGAATCTGGACGCGCTGGATGTTGTGCTGGCAGAGGGCCGTCGGCGCGGCGTCGAGGCGTGTTTGTTTACAGGCGATTTGGTCGGCTACGGGCCGAGTCCGTTGGAGTGCATCGCGCGGCTGCGTGAGTTGGGCGAGCGGGGTCAACTGGCTTGGGTGGCTGGGAACCACGATCGCGTCGCGCGCAGCGAGATCAAGCCAGAGGGTTACAGCAAAGAGGCAATCGAGACCCTGGCGTGGACAGGTCAGTTACTGGCTGCGGAATCGCTGGCGCAGGAGTTCTTGAAGTCGGCCCCGCTGGCGCTGAACGTCAACGATGGGATTAAGTTGACACACGACTCGTTGGTGGCACCTGGCAGCGCTGGGTATCATCGATGGCCGAGGAAAGCAGAGGTGGAGTTGGCATGCCTCCGGCATGGGGCTGGAAGGGTCTGTTTTTATGGCCACACGCACACGATGCGGGCGGAGGTGGTGCAAGGTGAAGCCGGGATCGTGCTCGTGCCAATGTTCGGCCATGAGGGCGATGGAAAAGATCCGACGCCGGTACGCTTGGGTGCGCAGGACATCGCATGGGTTGGCACGGGATCGGTGGGGTTCCCGACGAATCCATCGCGGCTGGCCGAGTTTCTGGTGTTCGATGATGAGAACTGGGTAGTCGAAAAATACGCGGTCGTGTATCCGCGGGAGGCAGCGCGGGCACGGGTGAAAAGCGTGCTCGGCCCGGTCTGCAACGCCGAGGTTGTGGCGCAGATTGCGCGTTGGTTGTGAGTCTGGTAGGCTGCTAGCCAATGGAAGCATTTCGATATCGTGCGGACGAGTTGCACTGTGAGCAGGTGCCATTGCAGCGGTTGGTGAATCGGTACGGTGCGCCGTTGTACGTATACAGTCAAACGCACATCGTCGGGCAACTTCAGCAGCTGGATGCCGCGTTCTGCAGACTGGATCGACTTATCTGTTTCGCGGTGAAAGCGAACAGCAATCTCTCCGTGATCCGCGCATTGGCGCGGTCTGGGGCGGGATTCGACACGGTCAGCGGCGGTGAATTGCGGCGCGTGGTGGAAGCGGGCGGTGATCCGCGGCTGTGCGCGTTCGCTGGCGTCGGCAAAACATCCCCAGAGATCGAGTACGCATTACGTCTCGGGATTTACTGTTTCAACGTAGAGAGCGAGCCGGAGTTGGAAATGATCGCAGCCATCGCGCGCCGATTGCGCCGGCGCGCGCCGATTGCATTGCGGGTAAATCCCGGCATTGATCCGCACACGCACCGGTACGTCTCGACTGGTAAACACGAGAGCAAATTCGGAATACCGCTGGAACGTGCGCTGGCGGTATACCGCGCGGCGCGGACGTTGGGGGGCGTAGAAATTCGCGGCGTGCAGATGCACATCGGTTCGCAAATCACCTCGACTGCGCCATTCGTGCTGGCTATCAGGAAGATGCTGCCGCTGATCGCGCAGGTGCGGGCACTTGCGCCTGGCGCTTTGCAGTTTTTCGATATCGGCGGCGGGCTTGGTATTCGCTACCGGCGTGAGAGGCCGCCGACAGCAGCGGTTTTCGCGCGAGCGGTAGAGCCATATTTGCGTGGATTGGGGCTCAGGATTCTGCTGGAGCCGGGACGGTTTCTCGTTGGCAATGGCGGTGTGCTGGTCACGCGTGTTCTTTACGTGAAACGGACGCCAGCAAAACAGTTCGTTATCACTGACGCGGCGATGAACGACCTGATTCGACCTGCGCTATACGACAGTTACCACGAGATTCTGCCTGTCCGGAAACCGCGGGGGCCTAGGCGACGAATGATAACGGCGGATGTGGTGGGTCCGATATGTGAGTCAGGGGATTTCTTCGCGCAGGGACGGCGGCTAGCCACCGTGGCTACCGGCGAGCTGCTGGCGGTCATGAGCGCCGGCGCGTACGGCATGGTGATGGCGTCGAATTACAATTCGCGTCCGCGCCCGGCGGAGGTTTTGATTTCTGGCCGCCACGTGGCGCTGGTGCGGCCGCGCGAAAAAGTTGAAGAACTGACTGATTGCGAGAAGATCGCTGCGTGGCTGCGCTAAGCGCGCTCAGCCCAAAAGCTGCCTGACGCAGTCGATCAGTTTTTGCATTGGGAACGGCTTGATCAGATACTTCGCACCCGTCTTGCTGAGGAATAGGTTGATCTCTGTTCCCGCGGCATAGCCGGTGATGAAGATGAACCGGTCGGCCAACTGTGGGCGCAGATCGCGCGCCTTGATGAACAACTCGTCGCCACGCAGTTTTGGCATCATCACATCGCAGACAACAACATCGTAATCGTTGTCCTTAATCTTGCTCAACGCATCTTCGCCGTCGTACGCGATGTCTACAAAATAATTCTCGTCGGCTAGAATCCATTGCAGCGCCGAAGCCAGTTGCCGGTCGTCATCCACCACCAGCACCGCTTTGAATTCAATCGCAGGCGCCGTGTCCTTGGCTGGTTCGGGCTGACCGTCTGGTGCCATGTTCATATAGCGCAGCTATATTAGCTACCACACCGGCGGAGTGTTGACCAGCGGAATTCTCATCGGGGACAACGAAAAACGGGGATTGACAAGCGTGACTCTTTGCGTACACTCCGCACTCGTCTTTGGGACCGAATCACGTTTCGAAATGGGAACGGACTTTTGCCCAAAGCGAGAAACAAACGAAGTGAGGAAGGATTATGGCACAAGGCAAAGTAAAGTGGTTTGATACGAAAAAGGGGTTTGGTTTTATCCAGCAAGAAGGGGGCCCGGACGTGTTCGTCCATTACTCCTCAATCGCCGGTGACGGCTTCAAGAACCTAGAAGAAGGCCAGCCTGTGGAATTCGAGTTGGTCGACTCACCCAAAGGACCGAAGGCATCCAACGTTGTGGCTAAGTAAATTCGTCCCACAGGAACGAAATCCCCCGCCTGCATACGCTGTCGGGGGATTTCTGTTTGTAGCGCCGGACTTGCGGTTCAACTCATGCAACGGTCGTGTCCATAATCATCGGCTACACTTAAGGTGTTTGCGGTTGCGCCGGGCACCGAACTTGGTGATTGCCCATTGACGGATCTCTGGTTACATTCGCAGCGGTGTGGGTAGGGGCCACGCAAATGCGCAGCTTGGTGATCGCGGCGGTGCTTGCTGCATTCTTGGCAACGGCGCGAGCCGGCGGAAAGGGGGTCGCCATGGCAGAGTTTAGGTTGAGTAGTCCGGGTTTCCGTCATAACCAACCTGTTCCCGCGAAGTTCACATGCGACGGGCACGATGTGTCGCCGCCGTTGAGGTGGGAAGGAGCGCCAGCTGGGACGAAATCATTCGCGTTGATCTGCGACGATCCCGATGCGCCCGGGGGTACGTGGGTGCATTGGGTGATTTGGGGAATTCCCGCCACGGCCACAGGATTGCCGGAGAACGTCTCCAAAACGGAGAGCGTACCAGCGCTCGGCGGCGCGAAACATGGTGAGAACAGTTGGCCGAGGCTTGGTTACGGTGGGCCGTGCCCGCCGCCAGGTCACGGCGTGCATCATTACCATTTCAAGGTGTATGCGCTGGATGCGGAACCAGCGTTGAAGCCGCGTGCGACGAAGCAACAACTGGAAGAAGCGATGCGTGGCCATATACTTGCGATGGCCGAATTGGTTGGAACGTATCAGCGAAAATGACCGTGACCACGGATTGGTGCGAAAGCAAGAAATGATACTGACCGCCTCTGAGCAGAATGAACTGATCACGCCGCTGTTGCGGGATGTATCGCGCTCGTTCTACCTGACATTGCGTGTACTGCCCGACGCAATCCGTCCGCAAGTTTCTATCGCGTACTTGCTGGCGCGCGCCAGCGACACGATTGCTGACACCAAGGCATTGCCGCGCGAGCAACGCGTGGCCATTTTGCGCCAAATACAGCAAGCGGTGCGGAAGACGGCGGCGATTCCGGTAATCGAAGAGATTTCTGAACGCCAAACACTCCCGGCCGAGAAGATGCTTTTGGAACAGCTCGGTTATTGCATTCTGACGCTTGATGCGTGTTCTTCAGAGGACAACAGGCTGATCGCGGACCTACTGCAAACAATCATCGGCGGCCAGATCTTCGATCTAGAACGGTTCCCTGGTGAAAGCGATCGCGAACTTGTCGCGCTGGGCAGCGACGACGAATTGGATCGCTACACCTACATGGTGGCAGGTTGCGTCGGGGAATTCTGGACGAAAATGTGCGGGGCGCATTTGCCGGGCTTGCACGGCTGGAATTCAGAGCAAATGTGCGAACTTGGCGTGCGGTTCGGCAAGGGATTGCAGCTGGTAAACGTGCTCCGCGATATGCCAAAAGACTTGCGCGCAGGACGTTGCTACCTGCCGGTTGCTGATCCACAAGCCTTGCTGGATCCGATCAATTTCGAGGCCGTAAAGCCGACGTACCAGCGCTGGTTGGATAACGCAGTCGAGCACTTGGACGCAGGTTGGGAATACACCATCGCAATCCCGCGTAGCCAGGCGCGTCTCCGGTTGGCCTGCATCTGGCCGATTTGGATCGGCCTGAAGACCATCGCGCTTTTGCGAATCACCAATCCTCTCGACCCGACGCGGCGGGTCCAGGTGTCGCGCGGAGAAGTTTACTGGCTCATTGTTCAATCGCTGACGGAGTGCCAGTGGAACAAGGCGCTGCAATGGCAATACCAGAAACTACGGCGTTTGGCTGTACCCAGATAGCGGCGTTCAGTCTTGACCGTGCGGTGGCTGGCGTGTAAGCAACGGATTGTCCGCCCGAGCTTTGAAGGTCAGGATGCGGTGTCCGGAATGTGATGCGGTGAGCGGTTCACGACTTACGAGGATTTTGAGCAGCGTAAACTGATGGCGGGTGTCGATAAGTTCATTCAAGAGATCAAACAATCGGGGAAACAATGATCCTGATGGAACAAGACATGGTTTGGGTGCGCGACGCCCACGGTCACATGACGCCGTTCGATCCAAGACGATTGGCGGAGGCGATTCACTATGCAGCCCGGCAGGCAGGCAGTCCCGCGGATTGGATCGCGTTCCCCGTGGCCGAAGCGGTGGCGGCGTACCTGGCGGCGCGCGATGGGGACCGGGTGGTGGCTGCCGTCGAACTGCGACGGATTGTGCT
>CAIKBP010000005.1 GCA_903825695.1 uncultured Verrucomicrobiota bacterium | reverse complement strand
GTCGTTCATCATTTCTTTGCGGCGATCGCCAAAGCCCGGGGCTTTGACGGCGCAGATCTGAATGGTCTGCCGGGGCTTGTTGACGACGAGAGTCGCCAACGCTTCGCCTTCGACATCCTCAGAGATGATCAACAGCGGCTTGCTGAGCTTCGCGGTCTTTTCCAGCAAAGGCAGCATGTCTTTGAGGCTGCTGATTTTCTTTTCGTGGATGAGGATGTAAGCGTCTTCGAGCACGGCTTCCATGGACTCGGCATTGGTCACGAAGTAGGGGCTGAGATAGCCCTTATCGAACTGCATGCCTTCGACGACGTCGAGCGTGGTTTCAATGGTCTTGGCTTCTTCGACGGTAATCGTGCCGTCTTTGCCGACCTTGTCCATCGCGTCAGCGATGATGTCGCCGATGGTCTTGTCGCCGTTGGCCGAAATGGCCGCGACTTGCGCGATCTCGGAGCGGTCTTTGACCTTCTTGCTGATCTTCGCGAGCTGATCGCAAGCGGCCGTGACGGCCTTGCCGATGCCGCGTTGCAACGCCATCGGGTTCGCCCCGGCGGTTACGTTGCGCAGACCTTCCCGGTAAATGGATTCCGCGAGCACGGTCGCCGTGGTGGTGCCATCGCCGGCAATATCACTGGTCTTGCTGGCGACTTCGCGCACCATCTGGGCGCCCATGTTTTCGTACGGATCTTCCAGCTCGATCTCCTTGGCGACGGTGACGCCGTCCTTGGTGATCGTGGGGGAACCGAACTTCTTGTCGAGCACGACATTGCGGCCCTTCGGTCCGAGCGTGACCTTGACGGCCCGGCTCAATTTCTCAACGCCACGCAAAAGCGACTTGCGCGCGTCTTCGTCAAACAACAGTTGTTTTGCAGCCATGATGAATTATTCCTTTGGTTAGTCGACAATGCCGAGGATGTCGTCCTCGCGCATGATCAAATGGTCTTTGCCATCAATTTTGATTTCCGTGCCGCCGTACTTGCTGTACAGCACGCGGTCACCCTTTTTTACATTCATCGGAACCAGCTTGCCATCTTCATGCTTGCCGGGTCCAACGGCGACAATTTTGCCTTCCTGGGGCTTTTCTTTGGCGCTATCCGGGATGATGATCCCGCCTTTTTTTACTTCGTCTTGTTCGATCGGCAGCACTAGCACCCGATCGCCCAATGGTTTTACGCTCATGTGACTACACTCCTTTGGTTGTTGGTTCTGGTTAGAGGTTCCCGAACTGGCCGGACCGACTTATTTCTTTTTGTCGTCGTCCACCACTTCGAAATCTGCGTCCACGACGTCGCCCGTCTTCTTCTCTTGCTTGGCGCCGCCCTCGGACTGCGCGCCGGGATCCGGCGGCGGAGCCTGTTGCCCGCCAGCGGTCGAACTCTTCTCCCGCGCTTTGGCATAAATGTCGGATGAAACCGCGTGCCACACTTCGGTCAATTTTTCTTCCGCACTCTTCATCGCGGCCGCGTCGTCCTGCTTGAGCGCGCTCTTGACGGCCTCAATGGCTTCGTCCAGCTTCGTCTTCTGCTCGGCAGTAATGATTTCCTTGTGCTCCTTCATCAATTTCTCGGTCTCGTACACGCGCGCGTCGCAGCGGTTCTTCACTTCCACTTTCTCGCGGAGCTGCTTGTCTTCATCGGCGTGCGCCTCGGCTTCGTGGCGCATCTTCTCGACTTCTTCCTTGGATAAACCGGACGAAGCCGTGATCGTAATTTTCTGGGATTTACCGGTGCCAAGGTCCTTGGCGGAAACGTGCAGAATGCCATTCGCATCAATGTCGAACGTCACTTCGATCTGCGGCACGCCGCGCGGGGCCGGCGGAATCTCGGTGAGATGAAATTTCCCAATGGTCTTGTTGTCGCGCGACATCGACCGTTCGCCCTGGAGCACGTGAATTTCGACGCTGGTCTGGCTGTCGGCCGCCGTCGAGAAAATTTCACTCTTGCGGGTCGGAATGGTCGTGTTCCGCGGAATCAATGTGGTGAAAACATTACCAACGGTCTCAATGCCGAGCGACAACGGTGTCACGTCGAGCAAGACAATGTCCTGCTTGACCTGGCCGGTCAACACGCCGCCTTGGATCGCGGCACCGACTGCCACCACTTCATCGGGATTCACGCCTTGATGCGGCGCTTTGCCGATGAGCTTGCCAGCGGTCTCGATCACCTTCGGCATGCGGGTCATGCCGCCAACGAGCACCAGCTCGTCCACCTTGCTCATGTCAATCTTGCCATCGCGCAAGCAGGCTTCCACCGGTTTGATCGTCCGGTCAATCAGCTCGTCGCACAGCTGTTCGAGCTTGGCGCGGGTGAGTTTCTTGACGATATGCTTCGGCCCGGTCGCGTCGGCCGTCACGAACGGCAGGTTGATCTCGTATTCCATCGCGCTCGACAAGGCGATCTTCGCTTTTTCAGATTCTTCCTTGATGCGCTGGAGGGCGTCGGCCTGCTTCTTCAGATCCACGCCGGTCTCTTTCTTAAAATCGTCAATCACCCAGTTCATCACGCGCTCGTCGAAATCGTCGCCGCCGAGGTGGGTATCGCCGTTGGTGGCCAACACTTCAAACACGCCGTCGCCGATGTTCAACACGGAAATATCAAACGTCCCGCCGCCGAGATCGTACACGGCGATGTGCTCGTCTTTTTTCTTGTCGAGCCCGTAGGCCAGCGAGGAGGCGGTCGGCTCATTGATAATGCGGATGACGTCCAATCCGGCAATCTTGCCGGCATCCTTGGTAGCCTGCCGCTGCGAGTCGTTAAAATAGGCCGGGACTGTAATAACTGCTTTTTCAATTTTCTCACCGAGATAGGCTTCTGCATCGGCCTTCATCTTGGCCAAAATCATGGCTGAAATTTCCGGTGGGGTATAGGTCTGCGTTTCGCCGTTGACCACGACCTTCACGGCCGCGTCACCGTTGGCCGCGCGCACGACTTCGTAGGGCACGCGTTTGCGTTCCTGTTCAACCTCGTCGTACTTCCGCCCCATAAATCGTTTGATGGAGTAGACCGTGTTCTTCGAATTGACAACGTTCTGCCGCTTCGCGGCCTGGCCGACAAGCCGTTCGCCCGATTTCGTGAATGCCACAATTGAAGGGGTCGTCCGCCCGCCTTCCGCGTTCGGAACCACCACCGGCTCGCCGCCTTCAACGACAGCCATACAAGAATTTGTCGTGCCCAAATCAATGCCAAGTACTTTTGCCATAAAATTAATCTCCGCCAGCCAGTATAGCTAAGCCCGTGCCAGAGAAATTAGGAAGTGCCTAAGTGACTTGTGCCCAAGTGCATAAACTTTATACGACCCGGCATCCTGCCTGCGCCATGTCTCATCGACAAGCCTCCATTGGCTCAGAAAGTGTGCCAACTGCGCCATCGTGTCACACACGGAAATGGCGATAAAATGATCTCGATGCGATCACCGTGTCCACTCGACTTTGTGGCCAAACCCTTGGCCGTTGTCGGTGAGGCGGATCCAGTCGGGCGTGATTTTCCAGAGATCGACTTTCGCAAAGGCCGGCCCCAACTCCGGAGCGCCGGCAAACGCAAACCGTTTGCAATAGAGATCCCAGCCGTCCTGCCGCTCAGCACCGGCCAGCAGCGCACACTGGCCGGTCAATTGCACGCCGCGGATTTCCTGCCAGTCTTGCCGGTCACGTTGGATCGTGCCGGCCACGCCATGTTCCCGGCTCAACGCGGCGCCGTGCCGAGTGGCCGGGTCCGTGACGAAATACAGATTGAGCTCATCATCGACCGCATAAAACACCGCTGCTGCATAGGGCCCGGCCACTGCCAACGTGAGCACCTGATGCTCGCGCAGAAAGGCCAAAATTTGCGACTGGGTTGTCATGCGGAGCTTGTCAAAGCATCTCAGAGCGAGTTTGTAAATTCATCTTCCGACGTCTTGCGCGCGAAAAGTGGAACGGGCGTCTCGCCCGTTT
>CAIKBP010000004.1 GCA_903825695.1 uncultured Verrucomicrobiota bacterium | reverse complement strand
CAGACCGGAGAAACTTTCGCCGGGCTGGCAGATTGAAGAACAGGTTCCGGACTTCGACGGCCGTTCCTTCGGCTGACCCGACATCGTTCACCGACACGATCCGTCCACCGGCCACCTGGATCGCCGTGCCGCTGAGCGTACCGCGTTCCCTCGTCGTCAGCGTAAACCGCGACACCGCTGCGATGCTGGGGATGGCTTCACCGCGAAAACCGAGCGAATCTATGTTCTGTAAATCTTCAGCTCGGGAAATCTTGCTCGTGGCATGACGTTCCAATGCCAGTAACGCGTCGTCACGGCTCATCCCGAAACCATCGTCTGTTACCTGCATGGCCGATCTGCCGCCATTCTTAACAACCACAGTGATATGGTGCGCGCCGGCGTCGAGCGAGTTCTCCACCAACTCCTTTACGACGGAAGCGGGACGTTCGACAACCTCGCCCGCGGCGATCTGGTTGGCAACGTGTTCCGGAAGCAGGCGGATGCGGTTCACACAAGGGATTATAACGGACGTTAGAACAAGTAAAAGTGCGAAAACCGTCGAAGACGCTGACTCCGCGCCCACAGCACAACCTTGCATCTGGCCAGCGATGGCTTGACCACACACTGGGGCAATGCTAGAGTCACGCCGCGCTCCGCGATTGACGGTGGATGTAGCTCAGCCTGGTTAGAGCCCCAGATTGTGGATCTGGTTGTCGCGGGTTCGAATCCCGTCATCCACCCCAACTTTCACTTCCCGTGTGTGTCGTGATTCTACTTTCCCAATGTCTTGGAGGCCAAAAGCATACGGTGATTGCCAGATGAGAATTCAGTCGCTTCCCTCAACTCGTCTATCAAGTTGAGTGACGCCCGAGTGACGCCTTTGACACCTGCTGGTGCGTGATTATGTGTGGCGGCGGGCATGAATCCGCATTCGCTGGATGCGCTGTCAAGAGTCGAGAGTTGATCCCGCCAACCCGCTGATTGACTGACCCCTTACTCGGCCGGCCAAAGTCCATCCCGATGGAAACGAACTTCGATCACCGGTCGGTTCACACCAAACCGTGGCGCGATCTTCTTCGCCAAGTTTGACCGGGCCGCCGGACGATCTCGCCAAGCTTTGTCACGACGATCTTCCATAGTGCAACATTCATCATAGACTTTTACGAGCATGTCCGCGGGAACAAGCAGACGACCAGCGAATTCGTACGCTTGATACTCGGCGCTGTCGCAATCATCCCGCCGACCGGCCCACTTCTTGAAATCGGCGATGCTCTCGAATGAACTGGCCCTGATTTCCTTTTCGTGAAGTACGTAATGCCCCAGTTCGTGGGCGACGGAGTAACGCAGGCGTTTCTCCTCCCAGCGGTCTCCGTTCTCGAAATCCTCGTACGCCTGCTTATCAATGAGGATGCCTGCCAGATCAAATTGGATAGCAGCATCGACTTTAAACTTGTCGTAGAGTGATGGAAAGTAAATCAGATCGAGTCGCAATACGATGTCGGCAATCGCAAACACATCCACCGGTACCGTGGCATAAGGCCGGATGTCACGGCGACAGCGGAACTCCTCGACCACTGTCCAAATCTCTGGATCACTTCGCCGTGGAACGGGGACTCTCATCTGGCGTGTGCAGCTCCTTCACAATCCGAATGAACTCATCCAATTGCTTTTCCGTCAACTCTGCCCCTCTAATGGATCGGAAGAATGCCGGCAACTTCTTCAGCAACTCCTCGTCGCTCAACACATGCTTGGGAATCTGCCCACGGGCAACGGCGGCTCGATCCATAAAGTCCTGCCACCCCTCCGTGCCGGGTTTCAATCCCAACTGCCGCGCCCACTGCTCCAACGTCTTGTCGTCATACGGTGGCGGGTTCACCCCCCGCTCCAGCTTGCTCCAGTTGCTCGGGTCATGCCCGTGATCCAGACAGAACTGCCGCAGCGTCTTCTTCTGCGCAATGCGCAAATCCTTCACAAGATCGCCCAAGCTCATCGTACCCTCCTGCGCTACTTGTAGGCCGCCGCGCACGCGGTCTTTTCATGTCTCGCCTTCGAATGTGGTTGAAATTACACCACACTGTGGTATATAGTCAACCACAATCTTAAGACCAGAAAGGAGGTGACTGAAAATGGGAAAGAGCCAACATGTAGTTCCCCGACCGGGCGGCTGGGGTGTAGTCGGAGAACGCAACGCGCGTGCCTCCTCTATTCAGCCCACGCAAGATCGTGCAATTCGTGATGCGGTACGGATTGCCAGACACGAACATTCGGAAGTGGTGATTCACGGTCGCGACGGTAAGATCCGCGACAAGGATAGCTACGGGAATGATCCGTGTCCGCCGAAGGATACTAAACACTAACGTGCGAGTCAAACGGCAGAACACAGAGAAAGGTAGAGACTAACATGCGTAGACACACAGGTAACATGAACGGTGAGCAGTATCTCGGAAACACACACAAGATGGAAGTTCACGATTTGGATAATGAAAGGACCAGTTGCCAAATCGATGAGATTATCACGGCAAAGCACGACAAACCCTACAACTCCCTGTCGGCTGCTCATGCCGACGGATACGACAACTGCGCCTATTGCATTGGCGGCTCGACGCGCTGAGCTTTGCGCGAGAAGGAAACACACATGGCACTATATAAGTACTCTCAGTATTTAGGCACATCGACCGATGCAGCTTTCGACGTTCTGCATAAACCGGGCGCAACTACACCACACTCGGGCATCTATCGCTGCGAAGGTTGCGGGCACGAGATTGCATCCAATGGCGGAAATCCGCTGCCGCCCCAGAACCATCATCAACACAACGCGAGCCAGGGCACGATTCAGTGGCGCATGGTAGTCTACGCCCAAGGTAAATAGGTAGCTTTATGGCGCTTTCGTCGTACGACGCTTTTTAGGCGGCTTCGGCAGAAGAGGCGCGATAAGTTTTTCGTAGAGGGCATCGAGGCAACGGGCATGAATCGGCATTCGCTGGATGCGCTGTCAAGAGTCGAGAGTTTACCTCGCTGATCAACGAGCGTTGACCCTGCTGACTGACGATAGCTACGCCGCTTGTAGCTCTCCTTCTGGCAACGGCAAGTCCCCACTCGCCTTGACATTGAGCCAACCGAGTGCGGCGAGGTTGCGGATCGTGAATGAGACCTCCTGCGCATTCAGCGGCGGCCTTCGCTTCTGTTTCCACTGCATGACTGCCCGGAGAACGTCCTGTTCCGAGGGTTGCTGCTGACCTTCCCGCTCCAAAGAACGCGCTGCGAATAATACTGTGGCAACAAGTTCAGCTTGATTCGTGTCCAGACGCATGAACAGATCAACGGTTTTCTCGATGGCTCGTTCAAATTGTCGGAGCGATTGCTCGTAGGCCTTTCGCGCGTCCTCGTAGGTGTGGCCGACACGAATATGGAACATGCTGCCGAGCCGGTGTTCTTCGACCAAACCATGATTCTGCAGCCTGCTGATCAGCCCTTTTACCTCGGAAGAAAATGGACCGTAGCTGCCGCGCCGATAATGCAGGCCGGTATCCAGTCCTTCTTCGGTCGCAACGTAGGCGATTTTCTGAAAGGTCGTGCGGCCGACAGGCCAGTGGTAAGGCTGAGCTTCCAAACGGCGAAGTATTTCCGTTAACGCGACCCATTCAGGCCGAATCCATTGTGGTTTCGGCATCGCAAGGGGTAAATCGTCTTTCGTGCCAGCATCTCCCAAGAACGAAGTCTGTAGTTCTTCGTGTGGCGTTCCATGCGGGGCATAAAGCTCCACGGGAATCTTCATGTGACTCAGATACCTGTAGAGCGTTGGGCCGACTATCCGCCATTCCAGTTGCCCGTGCCCACAACCCAGCGGCGGCACAGCCAGCGACGCGATGCCCCACTCTTGGTAATGCTCAAGCAGGTATTCCAACCCATGGATGATGTCCTGCAAGTTTGTGATCGCTCGCCAATCACCTTTGGTGGGGAAATTCAATATCCACGGAGGCACAGCCGACTTGTAAAGGTACGGTCGCCCCAGTTTGACCTCGCCACCTTTGCATCGCAAAGCGTAGTCCTCGAACATATCGGAAAAACGCTTCTTAAACTCAAGCGCCACACCCTTGCCCATAATTCCAACGCAGTTGACGGTGTTGACCAGCGTCTGAGCCTTGGACTTAAACAGATCGCCGACCAATACATTAATCATCGCACCATCCTCCTCATTTAAAAAACAAATGCGGGTCGACCGTTACGCTGATACTTAAGTCTAACACTTCCAACGCGCGCTTGGCCTCCATCCCGGACACGTACGCGCCGTCAATATGCCGAGGGTCAACTCGATCTGGAACAAGGACTTCGGCACATTTAATTGACCCATGACGAAACTCCTCAATCTCGTTCTCAGGATGCGTCCAATACTCCGCAAAGACAAGCTCTCTATTCACAATTTCTAGGCCCTCTGGCGCAGGGGTGAAACGCGCCCATCTGCTCGACGCATTCTGGTCGGTCAGCACGACATTCGGCAAATCCAACACATCTGTCGAGACGCGCAACACGCACAAGTCCCCGTGGCGGTCCCTCCGCTTAAAGAGCATCTTATTACGCGCGCAGATGTAGAGATTGACGTAGTCGTGGAGTGGACGCCCGCTAGGAACGACCTTCTTAGCGCGACGATCCTGAATCTCTTGCATGGCCACCGAGTAATGCGGCACTTTCTCCGCCTTTTTGTGAGACAGTATGCCGTGCCTCATGATCGAAGCCACGTTGCTGATGGCCGCGATGTAGTGAAGCTCCTTAAGCTCCTCGCGCTTCATTTCGTGGCGCCCTCCTCGACTAGTTTAATCTCGGCTGGCAGGTGCATGTTTATTTTCTCAAATTATCCAAAACCACCCAATCTCCAGGTGCGCGCTGGTATTGCCAGAATTTCCAACCATTGCAGGTTCGACGCTTTACGGCATGTGCACCTGCCAGCGAAGGCGAGGTGAAGTGCCTTCCAGCAAACCAAATCAAGCCGGTCTTCCTGACATAAGCCCAGACGGTTTTGCCCTTGTGGCGGGCGCGCAAAGTCATTGGGCTATTCGTGTATTCAGACAACACCGGCTTTCGTCCATCCGTTTTGCTAACCTTTTGCTTTCGGAGCGCGAGTCTGGGTTGCCTGCCGAGCAGGTCATTGAGTCTGAGACGCATCTTCGCATACCAATCCCGCTTAAAGCGACGACGGAGGTCCTCTGACTTAGCAAACTTCCCTTTCTGCTTGTTGCCAGATGGTTTTACGATGCGAAGGATGAGCGATTCCAACTCACGCAGGTGGCTGTCGCCAATTGTGAGGTAAACGCTGAAGCTGTCCCAAGAATCATGGTGACGGTCTTTTAGATGATGCACGAGGCGACTGCGCAGATTGCCCGCCAGACCCACATAGTAAATTTTACCCCGGCGATAGAGCGCGTAAACCCCCCATCGGTGGCGGACATATTGCCTCACGATCTCCTGATGTTGCTCCAGCACGTCACGCGAAATGTTTTCCAAATGCTGGCAAACTAGCGGTTTTCGTTTTGGCATATCATGATTCTCCTTTGAAGGCTTTGCCAAACAGGGCGGCGCGGCGGCGGCTCATTTGTTCGCGCTCTCCACGATCCGAATCTCCTCTTCTGCCAAGCCGTATAGCTTATAGACAAGACGGTCGATCTCGGCGTCGGTGGCGGCAATGTCGCGTTCCAGTTCGGTGAGATTGTGAAGCGGTGAATCCTTTTTCATCTCTGCGAGGACTAGCTTGAGCGTTTTGAGTTGAGTCTCCACGTCGTGAACGCCGTGTGAGAGAAACACAGGCACTTCGATGTTCTCCAACACGACCGCGAGCAGCTTGCCTTCGCCCCATTTCTTCTTTCGCGCGTTGTCGCGCAAGAACTGGTGGACGCCGTAAAAGATGAAGAGCCGCAACTTGTCGTCGGCAACGGTCATGTCGAGGACGGGCTTCCAATCTCCGCCGGCAGGCGGATCTGCCT
>CAIKBP010000003.1 GCA_903825695.1 uncultured Verrucomicrobiota bacterium | reverse complement strand
GCCGAACAATTCGTCCGCGCGGAGAAAACTCATTAGGTAATTCCCGCTCGACCTGTATTGGGTGGTCTGGGCCTTCAGCGCCGCGCGATTGCGGTCGATCTGTGTCGTGCTGAGCGGGAAGATATTCCATGCTACCTGCTCGTCAATTTCGGACGGCGGCTCCAACAGTTGCGTGGGATGATCGCCGCGCGGCAGCGGCCAGTTTCGAAAATGCACCAGATAGGGATAAAGTTCCGGGCGTGGAATCAGTTCCTTCTCCAAACCCCAGAGCGCCACACGGGTGAACAAATACAGCGCCTGGTGATCTCCATTGTGGTCGTCGGGATGTGAGACGAATATCTTCGTCGGCCGGAATTCGCAAATAATGGCGCTAAGATCCTTAACGATTTCCTCGCCTTTGTATGGAGCTTTCGGTCGAAAAGCGTTCGCGTAAGGCACTGCTGAGACCCGCGTCAACATGCTGTGGTATGCCGGCTGCTCGTCCCAGTGCGACTCCCAAATGTGCAATGTACCGAAGTCGGGATAACCGAGGAACGTGAGATGATTGGGGGGTGGGCCGAACACCTTTGCGGACGCTATGGCTTCGTCATGCCGCATCTGTCCCATGCTCCGCACGGCGCGCGGCACAAGCACGGGATGTTTGCGGTACATTGCGAAGGACCACTCGTTGTTGTCGCCATAAGTCAGGAATACCACTCGAACCGGCAGGCCCTGCGCCAGGGCGCTTTGGATGACTCCACCGCAACCGATCACTTCGTCGTCAGGATGTGGCGCCAACACAAGAATGCGATCTTGTGGCGACAGGTGAAGCACAGGCCAGTTCGTCATTGTCGACGGTGGAACACCAGCCCGGGTCATTGCTGTGGACATACACAAGGCGGTCAACAGCAGCATTGCCCGCCAAAGGCCAGCCCTTTGGTGGAGCCCGCGCCTGTCACCATTGTTTCGCGCACGTAACTGCATAGGTCACTCGATATCCCACTGGTGTCGGCAGGATCAACTTGCGTCGCGCCAGTTCGACGAACCCCAATTGCTTAAAGAAGCGCAACGCCGCCGTGTTGTCGCCGCGCACAGAGATCTCGACCATTCTACATCCCAATGCGCTGACTCGTTCGACAAATCGCTCTATCAACAGCCTGCCAATCTGCGCGCCACGAGCTTCGGGTAGCAGGTTTATATGTAAATGGGGAGCAGCACCTGTGCCTGAAGCACTGCTCCAACGCAATCCCCTTGCCCACAACGTGCGCAAACACGACCAAAGCAACCGCCATGTTTCACGGCGGCAAAACATGCCACGCCCCAATCCTCGCATCAGAGCGGCGGGCATGATCCGCCAAACCGTCACGCGCAACGCCCGATAGGCATCCAACCCGCCATTG
Source organism: uncultured Verrucomicrobiota bacterium (assembly GCA_903825695.1). Lineage (GTDB taxonomy): Bacteria > Verrucomicrobiota > Verrucomicrobiia > Palsa-1439 > Palsa-1439 > CAIKBP01. The sequence continues at coordinate 11,398 of CAIKBP010000003.1, read as the reverse complement.
AGATAGCCGATCACACGCCCATCCCGCACAGCAACAAAAGAGTGCTGCGGTTCAAAATCTGTGTAATACCTGGTGACGAGATCCGAAATCAGTTCGCGGTCGTGGAAAAAGCCTTCTACTGGGTTGCCCGCATCGGCGGTCTCACAGCAAATGCGGCGTACCGCGGCACGATCGCGCAATTCATAAGGGCGAATGACAGTCTCGGCCATCACGAAGCCGTTCCATTTACACGACCCCCGCTAAAAAGGCACGTGAATTCTACGCAAGACGGAAACCTGCCACCAGTTCTTGTGCAAAAAAATTGGTTGTCGGCTCGGGCAAGGTGCGTCATATTCCGTTGTGTGGTGACAGTCGGATGTTCAAGCTGACGAAACAAGAGCAGTTGGTTGTTGCAGTGTTGGTGGGTGCACTGTTGCTCGGCACGGTTGTTAAGATTTGGCGACAACGCGCCGCTGGCGCCCCACTCATTACGGACGTCAGATCTAGAGGACGGTAGGATGCAAAAAATTAAGTTCGAAGAAGCTGTAAAGAAAATTCTGGAACGTGACACACGTTACGACCGTGACGCGTACTTGTTCATACGCGAGGCGTTGGATTTTACCGTGAAACTGCAGAAAAAAAGCGGCCAGGCCTTGCCACGCCATGTCACGGGCCAAGAACTACTCGAAGGATTGCGCCGGTGTGCACTACTGCAGTTTGGCCCGATGACCAAAACAGTCCTGTCTTATTGGGGCATTAAGCAGTGTGAGGATTTCGGCGAGATCGTTTTCAACATGGTTGACAGCAGCATTCTTGGCAAACACGAGCGTGATAGTCGCGACGACTTTAAGGGCGGCTATGATTTCGACGAAGCATTCGTCAAACCGTATCAGCCTCCACGACCACGTCGCGCGCGGCGCGCCGACGCGTCTCCGAGGGGCGGCACCGAACACATTGGCGAAGGACAACGGTCAGCCGACGCCACCAAATTGCGCGGCGGCGTCAATTGAGTCGTCGCATATCCAGCGGCGATCAGATCCATGGTAAAACAATATGGCGGAAGTTCAAAAGAACAAGATCGGTTCGGCAGAGGACACGTTGCGGTTCCTCGACCTGGTAGGTTTGTTCAACACTCAGGCGATGATTACGCTCGGCAAGCTTGCCAACCCCGCCACGGGCAAAGCGGAGAAGAACCTGCCGGCAGCGCGTTTGTTCATCGATATGTTGGAAATGCTCGAGCGCAAGACGCAAAACAACCTCACCGCCGACGAAGTGAAGGTGCTGCGCGCCTCATTGACCGATCTGCGCCTGATGTACGTTGAGGAATCAAGAGCCCCGGTTGCTGAGAAGACGGAAGACCAAGGATCAAAGACCACGAGCGGAACACCGAAGGCCGACGTGGAGCCCACCAAGCCGCAGACCGACGACGAGAAGGCGAAGTTCCACAAGAAGTACGAGTAGGTGGCGTTCCTACCGGCGTTTGCGCTCAGCGTACCACGACAGCCAGATCGTGATTTCAAATAGTAGCACCAGCGGCAGTGCCATCAGTACCATCGAGAGCGGGTCGGGGGGTGCCAGAAATGCGGTGATGACAAACGCTGCCAGGATAAACATCTTCCGTCCGCGTCGCACGGTCGCGTAACCGAGGACACCGAGCCGCACAAGGATTAAAATCACGAGCGGGATTTCGAACGTCAAGCCGGTCATCAACGTAAATTGCGTGACGAAACCAATATAGCTGTCGATGGTCCACCTGGGCTCGATCCCCAACCAGTGGCTGGCGTGGATGAACGCCCGCAACGTTTGCGGAACGACCAGAAAGAAACAGCTCACGACGCCGACGATGAACAACGCGGTGCCAGCAGTGAACCCCGGCCAGAGCATCCGCTTCTCCTTCGGTGTGAGCGCGGGCAGAAGGAACTGGCCGACAAAATACAAAATCGCCGGCGCCGCCACCACCAAGCCGACATACAACGCAAGCTTTATGGAGAGCACAAACGAGTCGGTGACGTTTAGGCTGAGCAGGAAGTTCTCCGGGTGGTCCGTCACGCGCCGCAACGGCCAGGTTAGAACTCTGAGAATCCGGTTGGAAAACGCCAAAGCAACGTGAAACGTGATGGCCAGCGCGATAATGCTCTTGAATAACGTACGGCGCAGGTCGTCGAGGTGTTCCCAGAACGTTTTGAGTTCGCCAACATCAGACCCGGCGTCTACAACAGCCTGAGACTCGTCCGGCGGATTCTTTCTCGAAAGCCACGGACGCACTGGGAAAAGCCTTAGCCCTGCTTCGGCTCGGATGGGTGCTGCGGCGCGCTGGCAGTCGGTTGCGCAGGGGATGGCGGCGCGGGCTTGACGGCAGTTTGCTGCGGTTCATCATGCAAGTCGCGCGAGGCTTTCTTGAACTCCTTCATTGCCTCGCCGAGTCCCCGGGCCACTTCAGGCAGCTTCTTGCCGCCAAACAAAAGGACAACAAGGAGGAAAAGCACAATAACATGCCAATCGCTCAACATTGCAAGCATCGGTACCATCATATACACACCATCCTAACTAAGCACTCTACGTCCACTCTAACACCCTGTCAATGCGTTTTGTGGCCGCTACGGGCCGGCAATGACAAACTCGCAGCAGCGGTTCTTTGCCCAAGCCGCTTCGTCGTGACCGGAATCAATGGGCTTGTCCTTGCCAAAACTGACCGTTGTGATTCGCGACGCTGGCACGTCCAACTTCACCAATGCCTCCCGTGCCGTCTGCGCACGCCGTTCGCCGAGCGCCCGGTTGTACTCCGCCGTGCCGCGCTCGTCGCAATACCCTTCGATCACCAACGTCTTGTTTGGATTCGCTTTCATGTACTGGGCTACGGCAGGCAGTTTGGCTGCCTCGCTCGCGCTGATCTTTGCGCTGTCGAGGGCGAAAAACACCGGCGAGAACATCCCGCGTTGTTGGTTTGCCATGTCGAGTTCCCCGAGTGGACGAGCCGATCCCATATTGATGTCGCCGCCCTGCATTCCCAAAACATTACCCAACTCGGCATCGGACTTCGGCTTGGGCTTCGATTTACATCCCTGGCAGGCCATCAGCACTGCTGCGGTTGTCAGTGCCACGAATGTGGCTCGAGTTAAACGTAAAACTTTCATCTGATCCATCCTCCCTACAAAAAACATAATTGTTGTCGGTGTTCCTACCTCACGGTCCCCACGCAGGCTCGGACGCACCACCTTCCACGGCGGGTAATTGTATCTGCTCCCGTGTCATCACGTCAAGCAGATACAATTGCGGCCGCCAATTCACTGCCTTGGTAAAAACCAAATGCCGCCCGTCTGACGCCCATGACGACCCTTCGTTGTCCACCCCATCTGCGACGACCGGGATGACTGTGCGTGCATCCGCATCATAAATCCCAATTTGGAACTTCCCCGCCCGTGAGGTCACCGTTAGCATCGGCTTCATCTCCGAACCGGCGGGCGGGTGTGACCAATCCGGCTCCGTGTTATATGCCGGCGAGACCGTCAGTCGTGTTGGTACACCACCGTCGCGGCCAATCGAATACACCTGCGGTGTGCCAAGATTATCACTCACGTACGCAATGCTCTGGCCATCGGGCGACCACGTCGGTGAAGACTCTGCGCCGCGCGTGTATGTCAGCCGCTGTAGGTTGCCACTGCCAATACTCATCGTGTACAATTCGGGATTACCGTCCTTGCTCAATGTCAGCGCAAGCGTCTGACCATCGGGTGAGAACGCCGCACCCGAATTCAACCCCGGAAAACTCGCGATCCGACGCCGCTGACCCGTGTACAGATTCACCTCGGCCACATCAGGGAAGCTGCTTTTATAACTGGTGTAAACCAGTTTTCGGCCGTCCGGCGACCACCGCGGCCGCACGCTGATGCTTTTGTCGTAGGTCAATTGCTGCACGTTATAGCCGTCGTAATCCATCACGGCCAATTCCTTGGCGCCGTTGCGCGCCCACACAAATGCAATCTTAGTCTGCGCGATGCCGCGCTGCTTCGTGATGGTTTGAACAATGTCATCGCTGAGTTTGTGGACGGTGCGCCGCAATTCCTGCGCGAAACCTTTATAGGTACTGGCGAGCACCGAACGCTTCGTCGCCACTTCGGTCACGATGCACTCGATCTCTACACCGCCGCCGCCCTCCCCGCGCACGCTGCCCGATTGCACAAACTCCGCGCCCGCCGAGGGCGACAACTGGAAATAGCCCGACAATCGCAAATCGTTCTTCAGCACATCAGTCACCTGCCCGGCTATCGCCGCGTCGCCGGAAAAACCGCCCACCGCGAACGCATGTTTGCCCGCACCTTTTACCACGTCCACTTGTGCGTGCGCTGCGCTAAACACCACGGTAGCGCAGCAGAAGAGAACCGACGCGAACGCAACCCTGTTCTTTTTCATCCCTGTGAATTCTCCAATCGGAAGTTTACCAAGATGTCTGCGAACTCACTACCCAATCCTTCGGGCAACGGGTACAGCCGCGGCACGCTATTGGCTGCGGCGATAGCTGAGTCATCCATCAGTGTGTTACCGGATGGATTCTTCAGCATCACAGCTATCACGCGGCCGTCACGGGCCACGCGGATATCGAGCGTTGTCACGATTCGCTTGTCCCAGTTCAATGCATCGCCTGGTTGGTTCCAGCTTTCATACAATCGGTCATGGACATGCTGGTAGTACCACCAGAATGGCGACCCTTTACCGATGCCGCCCGCCACGCCGTTCTCCGCACCGTCAGGCGAGCCGAGATGACCGTACTTGCTAACGCCTGTGCCGCCCCCTGCGGGTTTGTTGTCGCCGTACGGCGTCCCGCCTTCCTGTGCCTGCAAGGTTTTGACCAGCCGTTGTCGAATTGCATCTGCGCTACCCGCACCATTTCTGTCGTTCGTGCCTGATTTTACGCTCGCAAGTTTTGCCGTGGCTCCATGAGTGGTCGGCGATGGCTGTGCCGGTTTCGTGCTGGCTGTTACCGTTTTCTTGGTCGACTTGCCTTTCTTCGGAACTGCGACCTCACCCGGTTCAACCGGCGCGGGCTTCGGAGCCTGCGTCTTCACGACTGATTGCTTCGGTGCGAGTTGCTCTTCGGGTGTCAGAACATTCTCACTTGGGCCGACGCCGCTATTGGCACTGCCATGTTGCAGCGACTCAGCCTGGGACGTTTCCACGCTAGTGCGGGGCGGCGCGTACGCGCCGCGACCGTAACCGTCGCCTTTCGGCGAATCGCCGAGAATGTCGGCGGGTGTGATGAGTTCGACTACAGATGGCGTGGCGTCGTGTTCGTGCGCGATGAACGCTTCACCAAGAACAAGCGCACCGATCAGCACGCCATGCACGACCACGCAAGCAATGAAGTTGCGTCGAAAACTTGGGTTTCCGCCGTTCATCGTACTTTTGCCAAATGCTTCGGCAACGGTTTGGGCAACGTTGTCGAATCAACCCGCCCCGGCAAGTCTTCCTGCGTGATCAACGCGACCCGCGTTATTTTCAACCCATGGAGTTCCTGAAGCACCTCCATGACTGCGCCATAATTGTTTGCCGCATCGGCTTTCACCAGAATCGTGACAGGAGGATTGATCTTGGCCAGATCGCTGAGTTGCGCCCGAAATTGTGACCGCGTCAACAGCAGGTCGTTAAGATACACTCGTCCACTTTTGTCCACCGACAACGTGCGGGTCTGTTCTCGTTTAATCGGGTCGGTGGTACCTTTCGGCAGGTTGATGTTCATGCCATACTCGACAACCGGGAAAAAGATTATGACCGCAATAAACAACTGCAAAAGCAAGTCCACCAACGGCAGCACGTTGATCTCGGTAATCTGGTGCAGGTGCCCGTAACGACGGTGTCCTGTGGCCCGACTCATAACTTAGTTCGTCCCGTAATTGTGTTCCACCGACGCGGTAAACTCATCGGCAAAACTCTCAAGTTCCATCGTTTGGTGCCGCACTCGGGACGCCAACCAGTTGAAAGCGAACAATGACGGTATGGCCACAAACAGGCCCACCACGGTCGACAGCAATGCCGCACATATGCCCGGAGCCACTGCGCCAAGCCGCACCGTTCCCTGCTGCCCCATGGAAGCGAACACGCTCATAACGCCCCACGCACTGCCGAGCAGGCCGAGAAATGGTCCGCCTTGCACGGCGGTGGAAAGTATGGGAAGTTGCATCTCCAACTTGATCACCTCGGTATCAATTGCTCGTCCCAACACGTTCCGCAATGTATCAAGGTTCACCTGCGACTGCCCGGTCTCGGCGACCGCGGTTTCCACAGCCAGCGCCGGGCCGCCATCATGCTCCCCCGGCGGTTGCTGTCGTCCTGTGGCTCTTCGACCACCATTGCCAAAGCGCGACGACGCTTCCTCAGCTCCCATCCGGTAAATGTTGTACAAGGGACAGTCCGCCATCTCGAAATTGTTTATGAATAGATGCAGCGGATCGGGATCATGACGAAATTGCGCAAGAAACGCTTGGCCGCTCTTGCGGACACGTTGAAGTTGCTGCCACTTGGTGAACACGACAGTCCATGTCAGCGCCGAACCGAAGCACAAGATACCTACAATAACTTGTCCCTGAAGGTCAGCCTGTCGAAATGCATACAAAAGGCCCACGTTCGAGGCCAGAACAACATTCATTTTCCAACCCTCCTTGGTTGTGCCGTGCAGAACGGCCACCGGTATTTATACAGGTTTATCCCATTACCGTCAAAACCTTTTTCGGCGTTTTTCCCAGCCGACATCTATTGTTACCACAGAGGTTTACCCCGAATCCGTTTCGGGGGCGCAGAGAGACTGCGGTAGGGCGCGGCTTGCCCCGAAGGCTTTCGGGGTAAAGCCCACCGCGCCGCTCCCCTCCTTTGTCATCCTGATCCAGCTTCAGCGGGAGAATGATCTCAGTCGTTCATCTGTAAAGAGTAAAATGTCGACCCCTCAGATAAGTCCATTTTTATGATTGCTCTTACGGCTGCATGGCCTATTCTTAACCCAGCTAGCAGATAGAAGCCACTCACAGTGAGATTGGTAGATTATCAGGCGAGCATGTTTGCTCGGTGACAATCTGAAACTCGAACCCATCGGGAACTTCCACTGAGACCTCCTACCGCAGCAGAAAGAGATCATGGCAACGAAACTATACGTAGGCAACCTGTCACCGAGCACGACGGAAGCCCAAATTCTCGACCTATTCAAGCAATCGGGCAACGTGGTCAGTTGCGTGCTCATCAAGGACAAGGTCACCGGCAATTCCAAAGGATTTGCCTTCGTGGAGATGGGCTCGGAAGCAGAAGCCGCCAAAGCGACGGCTGATCGCAATGGCAAGGAACTGGATGGTCGGCCACTAAAAGTCAACGAAGCCAAGCCCCGTGCCGAACGTCCGATGAACCCATAGCCACCCTTTCACCCCCACGGGGAACGGCGGCGGGAACTGGCGGCAGAATTGCGTCAGGGCGGGCGGGTAATAGTCGGACATGCAAGAGCCTCTCAAGGGTGGGACGTGACGTTGGCGGCGGGCATGAACCGGCATTAGCTGGATGTGCTGTCAAATGCCAGGAGTTGATACCGCTGACCGCTATTTCGGTGATTTCAACGAAATGGTAGCAGATTAAGAGATGATACCTAGTAGTACTAGGCATCATCATTTGCGGGCGGCGGGGATGAATCGGGCTTCGCTGGATGCGCTGTCAAGAGTCGGGAGTTGATCTGCCGAGACCAAGACTCCGCCATGGCCCCATCAGCTTGTCGTGTATGCATCACAAACAAGTGGTTGACGACCGGTTCGGTCCGGTTATGATACCTAGTACTACTAGGCATCACCGATGAACCGAGACGAGTTTGCACGAAATCTGGCAACGGGGACGTATGACCTGATCGTATTGGACGTGCTCCGCGATGGGCCGAGCTACGGCTATGGCATCGTCAAACGCATCCTTGAGCAGTCCAAATACACGATCCGCTGGCATCAAGGCACACTCTACCCCGTGTTACACCGATTGGAAAAGCGCGGCCTCCTCACCAGCGAATGGAAAGGCCCAAAGCGCGGCCGCCAACGCCGCTATTACCGGCTCACCGCCCTCGGCCAGCGCCTCTGGCGAGAGGAACGCGGCCAATGGCGTTCCTTCAGCCATGGCGTAAACGCCCTACTTGGTCTTTAAACGGCCACGCTCTGGGAATGACTAAGGATGGATACCTAGTAGTACTAGGCATCAGCACTGGCGCGAGGAGACGTCAGTCAGACAGGTGCTGGAATCTTTCAGATCAAAAGGATGATACCTAGTAGTACTAGGCATCAGCATTTGCGGGCGGCGGGCATGAACGGCATTCGCTGGATGCGCTGTCAAGAGTCGGGAGTTGATCCCGCTGACACCACCAGACCGGCTCCCTCTCGCTGGCGGTTTCTAAGCCGGTTTACGAAACTTGAGGACGACTTCCTCGCGCATTCGTTTATGCAAAGCTCCGTCGCCGTACTTCGGGGGAGGCAGGTATCGCCGGTTTTCGGGTAGTTCTCGCCGGTATGTGGAGACGAGCTCAAGTCCCGCATTCCGTGCCGCAGTGGCAACAGCAACTGAATTTCGTACGTAAACGCCCCGAAGATTACAATTACCGACCACGAACGTAGCGCGACCGTTCGGCACAAGTACACGTGAGACTTCAGTGACAATCCGCGTGATGTCGGAAACATATTGAGACAACAACCGGTTATGCCGTGGGCGAAAGTTCGAAGTGTCTCCCCTGATCATGCGCTTGGCGATCAAGCTGCCGGAATCGTCAAGTATGACGGGAAGCCGAGCTTCGTGCCCCACGGAATGCGACCTAAGATCACGAAATTTGTCCAGCGTATGCCCCATCCAAACCATCGTCAGCTTATGCCCTCGGAGATATTCAATCGCATTGAGGTAAGGCGGCGAAGTGATTACCACATCGATGCTCTCGGACGGGAGCGGTAAATTCCGTGCGTCTCCCTCTCGGACATCGACCTCACCAGAACTAGATGCTGATTTGAAAGGCATTCCACGAACAACCATTTCAATCGCACGCGGAAACATCTCAAAGGGCTTGAACTGTGACACGGACCTCACCCGGTGAGGTTTCCCGTGTGAAACATCATCAGCCAGCGAGGCACTCGCTTGTTTGCAGATGATCAAACGTCAAGAAAGAGCGCGAAGTCATCGCGCAACGGCATGGCCGTTCGCAGAACCCAAGTCAAACGACCTTTCTGGAGTTCTTGCGCAAAATCTTTCAGACCCCACATAATGGCGACAGTCCAACTCGGTGAGGCATGTTTTCCGAACAGCTTGACCGCCTTGTAACCCGGTTTGTCGCCCGAAAGAACTGACGAAAGCGCAGTTTGCGCCTCTTGCTCGGTAAGTTCCCGAAGAGGTAACGAAACGGGTTTCTCGGCGTGTATTCCGCCACCTTCACCGTGTGGAATATCCTCATAGTCCATCGTGGTGGCATAGTACTTGCCGCCACGCTTGCAGATGTGCGTCAGATAACGCGCGAGCACGAAAGTCGCTAGCTTGCCAATGCCGAACTTCCCAATCTGTTTTCTTCCCTTCGGTGGTTTGTTCAGTTCGCGCTTGTTGCTGATCCCGATCAACCAGTGTTGTCTCAGGCCGGCCTCATCCATTCCCTCTCCATCATCCGCAACGATGATCGTGGCGTCTGGGGCGCTGCGATCCTGAGGGAGAACCACATGAACATTGGCGGCACCGGCATCAAAAGCATTCGACACAAGCTCTTCGATGGCTTTGCTGGGGCTCGAATACAGCCCGTCAGAGAAAAGCTCTATTATCCGGTAGCTAATCCGGACGGGAATCTTTCCGGTTTCCTTGCCAACCGTTATGAATTGCGGGGCGTCCATTGTCGTCACTCTTGCACGACACTTATTGCGCGGTCAATCCCCAACTCGACGCGGGCACGGGCCAGATACCGATGCAGCGTTTCGGCGGCCTCGGCTTGAAACAGTTGATGGCGCTGCCAAAGGGCTTGCGGCCAGTTGTCGAGCGGCTCCGGTTCCTTCTCACCGTCCTTAGAGATTTCGACCTTGGTGACACGGCCTTGGTAGATGCGGTTCATTGCCATTGCGTCCGTTTGCTTCACTCCCGATAGCACTGCATTTGAACTGCGCGCGTCAGATGTGTAGCCGATAAACGCGCAGAACTCAAGGATGACATCTTCCGTGCAACTGCGCGGTCTTGGTGGGTTGACACGGGGCAGCGTTTTTCCGCTCGAATTTGCCGCGACAATACGTTACAGAATGCCTCACATGACCCAGCAACCCGCAGGAAAAACAGCGACAACCGATACCGCCGCGATTACGCCGCGCGCACAGGATTACGCGCAGTGGTATCTCGATGTGATCAAGCGTGCCGATCTCGCCGAGCATTCGCCGGTACGTGGCTGCATGGTCATCAAGCCTCACGGCTACGCCATCTGGGAGAAAATGCAGCGCGAATTGGACGACCGTTTTAAGGCCACCGGCCACGTCAACGCCTATTTTCCGTTGTTCATCCCACTGTCGCTCATGACCAAGGAAGAACAACACGCCGCCGGGTTTGCCAAGGAATGCGCTGTCGTCACACATCACCGCCTCAAATCCGTCAACGGCGAGGTGGTTGTCGACCCTGAATCCAAATTGGAGGAACCGCTCGTCGTCCGCCCCACCAGCGAAACCATCATTTGGGCGCAGTACAAGAACTGGATCCAGAGCTATCGCGACCTGCCCATCCTCATCAACCAATGGGCCAACGTCGTGCGCTGGGAACTGCGCACCCGCCTCTTTCTTCGCACCACCGAATTCCTCTGGCAGGAAGGTCACACCGCCCACGCCACTCAAAAAGAGGCGCTGGAGGAAACCTTCCGCATGCTCGATGTGTATGCCGATTTCGCTGAGAACGTCGCCGCCATCCCTGTCATCAAGGGCCGCAAAACGCCCGGCGAACGGTTCGCCGGCGCGCTCGACTCCCTCTGCATCGAAGGCATGATGCAGGACGGCAAAGCACTGCAGATGGGCACCAGCCATTATCTCGGACAGAACTTTGCCAAGAGCAGCGACGTCACCTTCCTCAACACAGATGGCAAACGCGAATACGTTTACGCCACCAGTTGGGGCGTCTCCACGCGCCTTGTCGGCGCGCTAATCATGACGCACTCCGACGACAGCGGTCTTGTGTTGCCGCCGAAGCTCGCGCCCATCCAGGTTGTCGTGGTTCCGATCTTCAAGAACGATGCTGAGAAAGCGCGCGTCTTGGAAGAGGCCGTCAAGGTTGCCAACGAACTCAAGGCACAAGGTCTTGCTATCAAGCTCGACGACCGGGACGGCATCATGCCCGGCGCCAAATACTACGAATGGGAAGCCAAAGGCGTCCCGATCCGGATCGAGATTGGCCCGAAAGATTTGGAGAAAGGCAGTCTCTG
>CAIKBP010000002.1 GCA_903825695.1 uncultured Verrucomicrobiota bacterium | reverse complement strand
TTTCCATCGCTCCTATCATGGCACAGCTATGTTTACAGGCGCTTATACGGCATCGGTCACCCCATTCACCAAGAACGGCGCAGTGGATGAGAACCGACTACGCGAGTTGGTCGAGATACAGATTCGTGGTGGCGTGGATGGACTTGTTCCATGCGGCACGACGGGCGAATCGCCAACACTGAGCTATGAGGAACACGATCGAGTGATCGAACTCGTTGTGAAATTCGCCGCTGGCCGCTGCAAAGTCATCGCGGGCACCGGCTCAAATTCTACCGCTGAAGCCATTTCCCTGACACAACACGCCAAAAAAGTGGGCGCCGACGCCTCGTTGCAGGTCGCGCCCTACTACAACAAGCCAACGCAGGCGGGTTTGTACGCGCACTTCCGCGCGATTGCGGAGGAAGGCGGACTGCCGATTATTATCTATAACATTCCGGGCCGCACGGGTGTCGACGTCTCGAACGACACGATGGCGAGGCTCCATCGCGATTTGCCAGATAAAGTCGTCGGACTCAAAGAATCGACGGGTAATGTGGATCGGGTCAGCCAGATGAGCGCGCTGGTGGACCGCAATTTCTGCATCCTGTCGGGCGACGACTCGCTCACACTGCCAATGATGGCCGTGGGCGCGCAAGGTACCATCAGCGTGGCGTCCAACGTCGTGCCTCGCGAGGTCGCGGATTTGGTGCACGCGGCGCTGAAAGGCGATTTCACGCGGGCCGGACAGATTCACGCGAAACTCTTTCCATTGTTCAAGGATTTGTTCATCGAGACCAACCCTATCCCGCTCAAGGCGGCACTGGCGATGATGGGCCAAATTGAAGAGACATACCGTCTGCCGCTGGTGCCTATGGCTGAGAGCAATAAGTCGCAGTTGAGGAAGACACTTCAGAAACTCGGTTTGGTGAAGGCATGAGCAACCCGGTTAAAATCGTCATCTGCGGCGCGAAAGGTCGCGTGGGGCGTGCGTTGGTTGCCTGTGCGCAGGCCGATCCCGAGCTTCAACTCGTTGGTGAGATCGATCTTGGCGACAACCTTGGTAAAGTCGTCGGGAAATGCGATGTCATCGTGGACTTTTCTACGCGCGACGCAACGGAGGCAGTTGCCAGGCTCGCAGCTGATCACAAGAAAGCCCTGGTTATGGGAACCACAGGCCATACCGACGAGGAAAAACAATCGGTGCGCAGGATCACCAAACCGGTCCCGGTCGTCTGGTCGTCCAACTTCAGTACCGGTGTGAACGTGCTGTTTTGGGCTGCGGCCAAGGTTGCCCAAATCGTTGGACCGAAATGGGAAGCCGAGATCGTTGAGGTGCATCATACAGCCAAGAAAGATGCACCGAGCGGCACGGCGAAACGTCTTCAGGAAATCCTCAAAGGCGTTCGTGGCAGGGAAACGCCTGCTCATGCATTGCGCATCGGCGATGTGGTCGGCGATCACACCGTGGTCTTTGGTACAGCCGGCGAGCGAATCGAGCTTGCGCATCGCGCCAGCAGCCGTGAAACGTTCGCGCGCGGCGCGCTCCGCGCCGCGAAGTGGGTTGTTCAACAGAAACCCGGCCTCTACGACATGCAGGATGTGCTGGGACTGAGGTGAGGCGTTTTCTCCTGAAGGTTGCCCCGAAAGCTTCCGGGGCGGTGCTAAGGGCCTAGGAATCGGGTGTAGGAACCGCTTACATAGTGCGTTTACATCAGAAAGTAGGATTGGCCTTGGGTTCAAACCTCGGTGACCGCTTGCTGAACCTACAGCAAGCGAAGTGGTATCTGCTTGCTCTATCTCAGGAAGGTTGGCATCTGGCATCGCCACTGTATGAAACCGATCCTATCGATTGCGCGCCGGATTCGTTGAAGTTCCTGAACGCGGTTTTGGAGATCGAGTTTGCAGGCGCGCCGAAGACGCTGTTGAAAAAGATCCTGGCGTACGAGGCGGCGCACGGACGCGTCCGGTCGACTGGCAGGAACGCGCCGCGTACCATTGACATCGACATCCTGTATTTCGGCGAGAAGGAAGTACTCGAAAACAACCTGGTGATCCCGCATCCGCGCATGGCGGAACGACGATTCGTGTTGGTGCCGCTCTCGACGATTCGTCCTGATATGATTGTGAAGGGTACTGGCAGGACGGTAAAGATATTGCTTAGAGAGTTGCCGGCGCACGGTGGAGAAGTTAGATTCGTGCAGCAGGAATGGTAACGGGTAGGCTGGAACCACCACGAAGCAAATGATGGTCACGAAGATGAACGAGCAAAAAATCACCGCCAAAACGTTGCTCGCAATGAAGGTGCGCGGCGAGAAGATTGCGGCTCTCGCGGTGTACGATTTTTTTACAGCCAAGCTTGTGGATGAGGTCGGCGTGCCACTGATTCTGGTTGGGGATTCCCTCGGCATGACAGTGCTGGGCTACGAGAATACGTTGCTCGTTACAATGGAGGATATGCTTCACCACGTGCGCGCAGTAGCCCGGGCAAAGCCCCGCGCGCTCATTGTGGCTGACATGCCTTATCGCACGTATGCCACGGCTGCGGATGCACTCCGCAACGCGCGACGGTTTGTGGAAGCCGGCGCGGAGGCGGTGAAGTTGGAAGGCGGTGAACCTGTCCTCGATCAAGTGCGGGCGCTGGTGAGCGCAGGAATACCGGTATTGGGTCACATAGGCCTGTTGCCACAATCCGTCAAAGAGACAGGCGGCTACAAAGTTCAAGGACGAAAACCGGAAGCGGCAGAGCAACTGCTTCGTGATGCCCGTCTGCTCGAAGAGGCAGGGGTCTTCGCGATCGTCATCGAATGCGTCATCGCATCAGTGGCGAAGCAGATCACGGAAACACTCAAGATTCCCACCATCGGTATCGGTGCAGGCGCTGGATGCGACGGCCAGATTTTGGTTGGACACGACATGCTTGGGTTGTTCACGCGGTTCACGCCAAAACACGTGAAACGTTACGCAAACCTTACCGACGAGATGCGCAAGGCATTTACTGCGTACAAGAGCGATGTCGAGTCAGGCAAGTTTCCAGGTCCGGAGCAGAGCTTTTTGTAGCGCAACGGGTGTTTTAACCGTTATATATCAGAACCCGAATTTCAGCCCGGCGAATCGTTTCTCGATCTTGTTGATCACGCGTCGTTCGTCGGCCTCACCTTTGGCCGCGAATGTCACCGAAAACCGCAGATACGGTCCGGCGTCATCCCACGGTACAGTGGAAATCAGTTTCTCAGCGATAAGCCATTGAGAAACGTCTTCGGCACTTTTGAATTCTGTCCGTTTGCCGCCGGCAGTTACGACAGCCCGCGGTGAACGCACGTAAAGGTAAAATGAGGCCTTGGGTTTCTGCACGTTGAAACCAAGCCTACTGAGAAGCGCAATGAGCAGGTCCATGCGGCGGGAATATTTCGCCGCGATCTTTTGCGTAATCTCGGGGTGCTCCAGAGTGGCGGCGCATGCCTTCTGAATTGCCAGAAACTGGCCGCTGTCGGTGTTGTCCTTGCAATCACCATAGGCTTTGACAAGCAACGGATTGCCGCATACGAACCCCAAACGCCAGCCAGTCATGTTGAATGCCTTACTCATTGAATGTAGCTCGACCGCCACGTCTTTCCCGCCGGGCACGGACAGGATCGAAAGCGGACGGCCTTCGAACACCAGCGCCGCGTAGGCGGCATCGGAAATAATGACAAGATGGTTTTTGCGCGCGAACGCTACAGCCCTGGCAAAAAACTCAGGCGTCGCACTGGCGCCGGTTGGGTTGTTTGGATAATTCAACACCAGCACTTTTGCGCGGCGCAGCACGTCGCGCGGCACAGAGTCCAGATCGGGTAGGAAACCGTTTTCCCCTGTAAGCTTCAGATTGTATACATCGCCGCCGTACCACCGGGCGTGCGTGCCGAACACGGGGTAACCGGGCACGGTCATCAATGTTACGTCGCCGGGATTGATCAGCGTAGCGGGCAGAATGGACAATGCCGCTTTGCTGCCAATGCTGTGGATGATTTCCGTCTCGGGATTCAAGCCGCTGACGCCGAACACGTTTTTCATCCACCTGGCAGCTGCACGGCGGAATTCTGGGCCGCCGTTGTCGGCATACCCGCGGTTTTCGGGTTTGGCGGCTTCCTCCTGCAACGCCCGCACGCTGAGTGGGAACGTCATCTCGTCTGGCTCGCCAACGCCAAGATCAAGCAACTCGGTATCAGGATGCGCGGCGGCCACCATGCGCTTGGCGCGTTTGATCTTTTCAAATTTATAAATCTCGGCGCTCTTGCCATAGCCCTTGCCGCCAATTCGGTCGGCAAATAACTGTTGAATATACGATTCCGTCATGCTGGGACTGAATAGACACGAAACGGTTTTGAATGTCAATGCGGCGGGATAACCCGTTTTTGCCGTGACGACTGCCCCCGTCGCGGCTAATGATTGAGTTGTGGAAGTCATCCGCACAATCAAAGAGATGAACGCCGCCGTGGCCGCCATCAAGCCCCGAAAGCCTTCGGGGCTGGCCCTCGTGCCGACGATGGGCGCGCTCCATGAGGGGCATGCCGCGTTGATGCGGACGGCGCGCGAGTCGAATGCCGCAGTCGTGGTGAGCATTTACGTCAACCCGACGCAGTTCGGGCCGAACGAGGATTTTGCCAAGTATCCCCGCCCGCTGGAAGCCGATTGCCGTATTTGCGAACGCGAAGGAGTGGCAGTGGTGTTCGCGCCGACCGACAACGAGATGTATCCGGGCAGCCAGCCCCGACTTCGAGGTCGGGGCCAGTTGGCGGCGTCCACGTGGGTGGAAGAATTGCAGGTCGCCAAACGTTTGGAGGGCGAACGCCGGCCCAGCCATTTCCATGGAGTCTGCACCGTGGTGGCAAAGTTGTTCAACATTATCCAACCCGACCGCGCTTACTTCGGACAAAAAGATTATCAGCAACTCAAAGTCATCCAGCGGATGGTGCGCGATTTGTGTTATCCCATCGAGATCGTGTCCGTGCCGACCGTGCGCGAGGCCGATGGTTTGGCGATGAGCAGCCGCAACCGGTATCTAAGTCCCGACGAACGCGCTCAAGCGCTGGTTTTATGGAAGGCTTTGAACTGCGCCCGCGACTTGTTCGCCAAAGGCGAGCGCGATCCGCAACGATTGCAGACTGCAATGGCACAGGTTATCGCGACTGCTCCTGCTGCGCGGCTCGATTATGCGGAGATCGCCGATGGAGAAACGCTGGAACAACGGCAGAAAGTCAAACGTGGAGACGTCGCTCTCATCGCGGCATTCGTCGGCGCAACACGGCTGATTGATAATCTTATCCTTTAGGGAATCAGCACGATCTTGCCGTATGCGCCGGGTTTCATGACCGCTTCGTGGGCGCGCGGCGACAAGCGGGCGTTGCACGGGCGGGGGAAGACTGGTAGGTTTATCGCGCTTGGAGCACGATTAGGCGGCGAGAGCAGACATGGGCACAAACGGACAACACAACTTCGATTTCCTCGTCATTGGCAGTGGCATCGCTGGGTTGACGTTTGCGTTAAAGACGGCGCGGGTGGGCAGCGTGGCGGTCATTACCAAGAAACACCGGGCCGAGAGCAACACGAACTACGCGCAGGGTGGCATTGCGGCGGTGATGGCAGCGGACGATTCATTGGAGCTGCACGTGCGCGACACGCTGGAGTGCGGCGGTGGATTGTGCAAGGAGGACGTGGTACGCGCCATCGTGAGCGAAGGCCCGGCGTTGGTGCGTGAGTTGATC
>CAIKBP010000001.1 GCA_903825695.1 uncultured Verrucomicrobiota bacterium | reverse complement strand
TGGTTCAGGCTCGACTGAAGCCAGTATGCCTGTTTGTTGCCGGCATCTCTCAGCAGGACGCCATGAAAAGTGCCGCATGCAGTTGAGTTAAATGCGGCTGTTGACAATTACCCCGATGCAGCCAGCAGACGCGCGAATCGCTGGGCGTCAGCGGCCCTTGAGGCGTTGTTGAAGAAACAATAGGCTGGCTTGCGCCCCTCGCCACAGGTGGTTTTCAGCCGATGCAGTTCGCCATCGGTAAATTGATGGCGATACCCGCCGACACCGTGCAGGCGGAAGTAACGTATTTTCGCGGGGGCCGGCTCAGGGTTCTTGAGCGGGTCCACAACATGGACGAGATCGAGTTCCTCGCACAATTCCGCGACCAAGTCCGCGTCCCACTCGCCGCGCAACTCCCAACCCATGAAAAACTTGCCGCGTTTGGCCTTCTCGAAGAACCGCTTCAGGGAAGCGATGTTCTCTTTTGTGGGCCGAAAACCGGCTGGACATTGGAACAACACCAGAAACGCCCGCAGCGCAGTCGCAACCGCATACGTCTCGTCCCAGGCCCAGCGCACGGTGGCATTGTAACCGAAACGGCCACAATACGCCGCGTCGCGCGGATCGAGCCGCGTCCGCTTATATGTCGGGCTGGTGGCTGGATGCGTGATGACCTGCCATGCTTTCAGCGCGAACTGGAAATCCTTCGGTGCGGCTGCCCGCCAACCTGCCGCCGTCTCGACTTTCGGAAGTTGATAGAAACTGGAATTGATCTCTACGCAGGGAAAAGTCTGAAAATACCTCGCCTGCGCGAGGGCAAATCCGCAGCAACCGACTTTTATCTCGGAAGAGGGGTGGGGCACGACGCGGATGCTAGCAGGTTTGTTCAGACTTGCAAAGCGTCGCGTGTCTCGGCATTCTTGGGTGGGAGTAGTTCATGAAAAGCTCTGGCGTGGGACAATCGAATTCAGCACCAATTGTCATCAGACTGAATGACATTGTGTTTGAGTGTCCGAAGTGCTGCAAGAATATTGCCGTTGACCAAGACGCTGAAGGCGCTATTGTACAATGCCCGCAGTGTGGCACTGATGTGATCGTGCCGCCCAAACCAAGTGCAGCGGCTTTCACGGCTCAGCCGCCATCATCGCACCATACTCACATGACGCCGCCCCCGCCCCCGAAGGTGGACGTCCATCCGCAAACACCGCAAATCCAAACCCAACATGTCGAGGCCGCAGCCCTACAGGCCAAGCTTGCGGTGTTGTCTGCCAAAATCAAAGAGCTTCAGCACCGGCGGGCCGATCTCATCGCCAAGATAATGGGCCATATCGATGCGGTGAATCGCATCTTGGAGCAACTCGGCGGATTACAGGGGGCCGAGAACGAGGCCTTTCGCGAGTGGAGCCACATCGAGGAAAAGATCACCACTGCCAAGCGAGCCGGTGAGCTTTCCGCTGCGGCGAAGAAGACAGGCGCTGTGGGCAACGATTCCCCGCAGCAATAGACCCCGCCGCGCGAGAAGCGCAAGATCGTACCGTTCCTGTCCTTGCCAAACGATTTGGTTTCAACTATGCTGCACCACACTGATTCCCATGAATCCAATTAGACGCGCCAAAGCCGTGTTTGACATCGAGATGGAGGCATTGTGCCGCACTCGCGCACGCCTTGATGCCAATTTCGTCGCCGCGGTCAACCTCGTCACTGGGTGCCTCAACCGCAAAGGCAAGGTCGTCGTCACGGGCGTCGGCAAGTCGGGCAACATCGGCCAAAAAATCGCCGCCACATTGACCAGCACGGGCACGACCAGCGTCCTGCTCAACGCTCAGGACGCACTTCATGGCGACATCGGAATCATCCACGATGGCGACGTGGTGCTAGCCCTCAGTTACACGGGCGAGAGCGAGGAACTGCTGCGCCTGCTGCCTGCCATCAAACGCTTCGATGTGAGGATCGTTGCCATGACGGGCCATCCGAAATCGCGTCTCGCCCGCCACAGCGACGTCGTGCTTAATCTTAGCATCCGCAAAGAAGCTTGCCCGTTCAATCTCGCTCCAACCGCCAGCACCACGGCGATGCTTGTCCTTGGTGACGCGCTGGCGATGTGCATTTTGGAGGCGCGCGGATTCAAGAAATCCGATTTCGCCAAACGCCATCCTGCAGGCGCCATCGGCAGCGCGATGCTCGTCCAGATAAAAGACATCATGCGCACGGGCGACCGCCATGCCGTCATCGCCGAGAACGGCACCGTAAAAGACGCCCTGCTGGCGATGACCCGCGCCAAATCAGGCGCTATCAGTGTCGTAAACCCGCGCGGCCGGCTCGCCGGCGTGTTCACCGACGGCGATTTCCGCCGCCACATCTCGCGGGACACCGCTGTTCTTGACGCGCCGATCCGTTCGGTTATGACACGCACGCCAATCACGGTGCGCGATACGTCGCTCGCGGTCGAGGTGTTGAAAATATTCCAGCAGCGGCGCATCGACGACCTCATCGTAGTAGATGAGAAACGTCGTCCAGTGGGAATAGTCGACTCACAGGACCTGCCGCAATTCAAGATCGTGTGACAATGGGGTTGTCGCCCTGAGCGAGCGAAGGGTCTGCGTCCAAACTTATGATAATTATTCGGCCCGCTCAGATGGGATAAACAGTAGATAGAGAGGGATTAGTTATGCCGTCAGCCAACGATCTTCGTAAAGGAATGGCGATCAAATACAACAATGACATCTGCCTGGTGCTCGACATGCAGCACCGCACGCCGGGCAATTTACGAGCGTTCGTCCAGGCCACGTTGCGCAGTATCCGCAGCGGCCGTTCGTCCAATGTTCGTTTCGCCTCTACCGAGTCGATCGAAGTCATTTCGATGACTACGCGGCGACTCGATTTCAGCTACAAAGACCACAACGGTTACCATTTCATGGATCCGGAAACTTATGAGACCACCACGTTCAGCGAGGAATTCGTCGGCGAGGCGGCAAAGTATCTCACAGAAAACTTGCCGTGCACATTGATGGAACTGGAGGGCAAGGCCGCAGAACTCGAATTGCCGCCGACCGTGGACCTGAAAGTGCTCGAGGCGCCGCCCGGTGTGCGCGGCGATACGGCGACTAATGTCACAAAGCCAGCCAAAGTCGAGACGGGCATCGAAGTCGGCGTTCCGTTGTTCATCGATGCTGGTGATGTCGTCCGCGTGGACACGCGCACCGGCAAGTATGTCAGCCGGGCCTGAGTGAGTGGACAGGCCGTCTAGCCCGCCCGGCACTCTCTATTTCCTGCTTGTTTACTGGCGGGAAACATCTTAGCAGGTTTGGTATGTTTCGAAACAAGCGCGTAGTCGTGGTGATGCCCGCTTATAATGCGGCAAAGACTCTCCGACGGGCCTACGACGAAATTATGCAGCAAGAGATCGTGGATTTGGTGATTGTGGTGGACGATGCCAGTCACGACGACACAGCGGAGCTCGCGCGTACCCTGCCCAACACAAAAGTTTACACCCACCCGACCAATCGCGGCTATGGCGCCAATCAGAAGACCTGTTATCGACTGGCTCTGGCCGAGGGTGCGGACATCATCATCATGGTGCACCCGGACTACCAGTACACACCAAAGCTGATTCCGGCCATGGCGTCGTTGATCGGTAATGGCCTGTATCAATGCGTGCTCGGCTCCCGGATTCTCGGCGGCTACGCGCTCAAGGGTGGGATGCCAAGATGGAGATATGTCGCAAATCGCGCACTGACATTTGTGGAGAACATTCTGATAGGTGCCAAACTTTCTGAATACCATACCGGTTACCGCGCCTTCTCCAGAGAGGTGCTGGAACGGCTGCCATTGGAAAACAACTCAGACGACTTCGTTTTTGACAATCAGATGCTGGCACAAATTCTTTGGTATGGTTACACGGTGGCAGAAGTCAGTTGCCCGACCAAGTATTTCCCGGAAGCTTCTTCGATCAACTTGACCCGCAGCATCAAGTACGGGCTTGGTTGTTTGGTCACCGCGATAACATTTCGTCTGGCGAAAATGAGAATTGTGTCCTCAGCGCTGTTACCCCGAAATGACTAAATCCTCCCAGCGGCAGCGAAGCCTCCTGATTTGTGTGTGTCTTGCGGTGGCCGTCGGCGCCGTTTACTGGCCCGTCCGACACTTCGAATTCGTAAACTGCGACGATCACCTGTATGTCACCGAGAACCTTCAGGTGCAGGGTGGATTGACGCTGCATG